>JASFJX010000068.1:0-10017 GCA_050119385.1 Candidatus Thiodiazotropha sp.
CGGTGGTCGCCGTATCATTTTCCCCAAGATACTTGCGAAGTTGCATTCATTGCGACTTTAACCTCCTCCGGTGTAACACAAAGGCTCGTTAAACATTAGTATTCACAAAGACAAACGTTTGAATAATCTTTCTGGCACCATCTTTATGGCCAACATGATCGCAGCCCAAAACGAAGGTACATACGCAAGATTGCGTTTCTTGCCCAGCGCTCTATTAATATTGTCTGCAACCTGGGTTGTATCTGCCCACAAAAGCCCCTTGTCGAACTTCGCTGTCATTGGTGTATCGACGAAGCCAGGCTTAATAGTCAGCACATTCACTCCGTAATGGTGCAACCGGTTACGAAGCCCTTGTAGAAATACTGTCACCGCGCCTTTGGCCGAGCCATATACATAATTACTCTGCCTCCCACGATCCCCTGCCACGGATGAAATCACGGCAATCGTTCCCTGCCCTTGCTGCTCAAAGTGGTTTGCCAGGTGGGTCAGTAGGGATATCGTACTAAGGGTATTGATCTCGAACTCTTTTCTCGTGAGTTCGAATGACTGCTCACAGGCCTTTTGGTCTGGCAATGTACCGTGAGCAATAAGAACCAGATCAAGACTGTCCAATGCCTCTATAGCGGCGTCGATCACAGGCTTGTGTTGCTCATAGTCCAGCACATCGAGTGTCGCTGTGTGGACAGTCGATGCGCCACGTAGCTTGAGGTCATCCGCAGTGGCGGTGAGTTTGTCCGTGTTGCGCGCCACTAGGAACAAGGCATCTCCCGCTTCCGCAAAAGATCTCGCCGTCGCCTGAGCGATCGCTGATGTCGCTCCGATGATCAGTGTTTTTCTCATGAGTCCGCCGTTACTCGTCGCCAGAAACTTGAAGAAATCTGTGGATCGATGAATTCCTCCATCTTCGTCCAGTTCGGATACCCCTGTTGGAAATCTGCTGGTCGCATACGCGCATCCTTGGATGGATTGACACGACCACCTACGGATCGCGTCACTTCGTCGAGTTGATCGAGTAGGTGCAATACCTTCTCACCATTGTTGGGGAAATCGAGCGCTAGCGTCGCCCCGGATAGCGGGAAGGACAACAAACCCGGTGAGGGTTTATCACCAAACAGCTTGAGCACGGCAAGGAATGATCCAATGCCGGCCTTGCCGATGCGCTCCAGGATCTCTCTTATTGCTCGTTCCATTTGATCTTTGGGCACCGCGCATTGGTATTGGAAGAAGCCCTTGGAGCCGTAGATCCGGTTCCAATCGTTAATCGCATCTAGGGGGTAGAAGAACGGCTGGTAGTGTACCAAGCCCTTCACGCGATCCGACCATTGCTTGCGGTAGTACAGCGTATTGAAGAGCTTGAGCGTCAATCCATTGATCAGTGCAAACGGTGGGTCAACAGGAAACGTGCGGCGCAGTTTAGAGGGTGTGGGTGACTTATGCTCGAGAGGTCCGGCATAATTGCCTCGAATGAACAAGCCACGTCCAAGCTGATTACCCTTGGCGATGCAGTCGATCCAGGCAACAGTGTGCTCAAACGACTGATCTGATTCACATGCCAGCAGGAAGAACTCATCGAGGTTCTTGTAGCGAATAACCTCGTGATTAATGTAAGCGTTATTGATGGAATTCAGTTGGATCTCGGCCCAAGTAATCACACCGGTCAAGCCCAAGCCGCCGATGGTTGCCTTATAGAACTCTTCGTTGTCGTTGGGCGAGCAGGTCATTCGTGTGCCATCGGAGCGCAGCAACTCGAAGCAACGCACATGCTGCCCGAAAGTTCCGACTCTATGGTGATTCTTGCCATGGACATCATTTGCGATAGCACCGCCGACCGTCACGAACTGGGTGCCAGGCGTAACCAACAAAAACCATCCTTTAGACACTGTGAGCTGAAGGATCTCCGACAGCAGCACGCCAGCCTCGCAGCGAAGCACACCAGAGTCCGGGTCGAATTGAATGAAACGATCCAAGTGCCAGCAATCCAGCAGTATTCCGCCGTCGTTCAGGCAGACGTCGCCGTAACTCCTGCCGTTACCAAACGGCAGAAACATTTTTTTTGTCTGGGCCTCAATCGGCAGAGGATTATCACGCCAGTAGATCTGACGGGCCTCTTGATTACCCTTGGGATAACGTCCCCACGACTGATAACGTTTGCTTGTCATATCACACCGCCAGCCACAGTAAGATCGCCCCAACGCCCGCCAGCCGCTGGCTGCGCCGATCCCGGATCACAAAGATCACAGGGTCCTCATGCAGTTCGTCCCGACGTGCGAGCAACCAGATCCGCGTCACTAGATAGAGCAGCAACGGACACAGGAGCCAAATGACTTCCGGGTGCGTATAGAGATCGCGTACCGCTTCGCTGTTAATGTAGAGCGCCAACACGAGTATCGCCATATAGGCACTGGCACTGCCGAACTGTGAGAGCGTTTCGAGATCGATCATGGTGTAGCCGCGACCCGATGACTTGGTTCGCTCTTGTTGCTGCATGGTCAGTAGCTCGGTATATCGCTTAACGAGCGCGAGACTCAAGAAGAGGAACATCGAGAAGGCCAGCAGCCAGAATGAGGGCACAACCGACACTGCCGCTGCACCCGCGATGATGCGAATAGTATAAAGACCCGCCAGCGTCAGGACGTCGACCAGAGCGGCACGCTTGAGCCTGAGTGAGTACGCGAGGGTTACAGCATAGTAAAGCGCCAACACCCCAACAAACTCGATTGGCAGCAGCAGCGCGATGGCGAATGCCGCGATCAGCAGGCCGGGAATCAGCAGCGCGCCATTCAAAATCGAGATGCTGCCTGCTGCGAAAGGTCGGTACCGCTTGGTTGGGTGCTGGCGGTCATCGGGTAGATCCAGCAAGTCGTTAAGCAGGTAGACGCTGGAGGCACACAGTCCGAATGCAAGGAAAGCGAATAGCGCCTGGCCGACCAGGAGGGGCTCGCCAAAACGGTGCGCCATCAACAAAGGGATGAAGACCAGTAGGTTTTTCAGCCACTGGTGTAAACGCAAGGCCTTGAGGTAGCGTTTAAGCGGACCGCCGTCACGATCATCGAACACATGAGCGATCTGGCTCTTTCGTTCGGCCGCTTCCTTAACCCCACGTTCAGTATTCACCAGCAGAGCCGAATGCGCCGCTTCCCACAGCGGGAGATCGACCATTGCATTGGCGGCGTAGTCAAAACCGTGATCACCGAAGAGCTCTCTCAGTCGTTCGAGCTTGCGCCGACCGGAGAGGTTCACCGTTGCATTGCTCGCGAGCACTTCGTGAAAGACGCCGAGATTGAGCGCAATAGCCTCGGCGAACTTTTCGTTCGAGGCTGTAGCAAGTACGAGCCTACGCCCAGCCAGGTGCTCTGCTTTGAGGTAATCGAGAAACTCGTCGTGATAGGGCAGCAACCTGGTGTCAATGTCAGTCCGTATCGCAATCTCATGCTTGAGGTGCGCTTTGCCCTTGAAGAGCCATATTGGGAGCAGGAACACAAACAGGATGTTGCGTTTCAGCAGTGCAAAGACGGATTCCACCAGCAGGTCGGTGCGAATCAGCGTGCCGTCCAAATCTATGACAAGCGGTCGTAGGACGTCAGCATCCCCGACAATAGCATTCTTACGTTCCGTTGATTCCATGTTTGTTCGCATTACGCGCCCGATGCCTGTCTTCTGGCAGCTCTTGTATTGATTTCCAACGCCGCCAGCACGGTACCACCAATGATGACGGCGAACCACAGGGTGGCGAGTCGACAGATTAGGGTAGCGGCAACCGCTGTAGGCGTGTCAGCACCCACAAGTATCAACAACATGACCATGACCGCCTCGGTACTACCTAAGCCTCCGGGAATAAAGGATAAAGCCCCAGCAAGAACGCTGATCGAATAGATGCCCACCGCCAGCCCGAGTGATGTATCGACGCTCAGCATTTGCAGAATCACGTGAAAGGCCACCCCTTCCGCACCCCATGCAATCAGCGCCAGTACAACACCGGCATAGAGTTGACCCGAGCACAACAGGGTGGATGACAAGCGCAGCAGTTCCAGCAATCCTGACCCGACGGTACGAAGCTTCTCCGACGATAGCCGTTGCAACTTCCATTCGAAGAAAGCGTGCAACGGTTTGGCATGGATAACGGGCAAGAAAGCAAACACCAACGCCGTGATTACCAATATTGGCCATCGGTAATCAGGAAATGTCAAGGCAGCGACCAGTGTGAGCAGCACCATGGCGACCAGATCGACAAATCGCTCAGTGAAAAAAGCAGCCAGGCTTTGGACGTAGGACACACCGTGACGTTTGAGATACAAAGACCGGACGGCTTCACCAGCCTTGCCGGGTGTTGTTGTGAAGGCGAAGCCACCGAGGTAATACGCCAAGCTTTGCAGGATAGGTATCCGACTGTGGAGACGGCGCAAGTAGATTTCCCAACGAACAAACCTTAGGCCGTAGTTGACTAACGACAGGCCCAATACGATCAGCCAGCCGACCAGCCCCAGCTTGGCGATCGACTCACCAACGTCGTTGAGGTTACTGACAATGACAGAGCCGCCATAGATCGCCACAGCCGCCAGGATGGACCAAAGCAGCGGGCGTATCAGGCGTTGTTGAAGATCTTCTCCATGATCAGTCGACATAGTGAATGATATCCTTATTCACTTTCTACATTACCACTTTATCAGCAATCTATAAAGCGTTGATTGGGCGTCACTCGCTTCCTACGAAAAAAAACATTCGTCAGGCAGCGATGCACCCTCTTTTGGTCGGGGTTGTCAGGGGCACGAAGGACTGAGCCCACACATTTATTGAAGGATGAAAACGGTAGTTTCCTTCGTCCATATGCGTCCATTTCTGAAGCACGCTGCATTTGTCTTTCTGTAACTTCTTGAACGGCAGGTCGTCTCTTTCTATTGTTGGCCTTGAGTCAGCTATCTGAAAAAGCCATTGAGCACCCCCATATATCAGGCTGTGTACTTATTATTATCGAGAACCCCAAAACGTCGAATTATGTACACGAATGTGTACATAATTTTTAAGGCTCAGCTTGTCTTTGGATGCCCCGCAGGGACAATGAAATATCTTGCGATTACAAGAAGTTTAGGTGATTTTTGACGCTGCTTGCCAAAGGCTGATTTGGAGGAAAACATGGGGATAGGAGATGATGGCGAAGGTACGTCGCCGGCTGAGTTGTTCAAGCAATTCGGACATCGAAAACTAGTTTCACTGTTAAAAGGCCGCGGATTATACCCTATTCAGGGCCTGTGTAGTGATCCATCCAAATATAGAATTAGAAGTCCATAGAGGAAATTAATTCAGCAAGCATGGCCTTCATGGGCAATTTAGAACCGTTTTTTAGTTTGTTGCATATACTTGAGGCAAATAGGTTCAATTCGTAGCCCTATGAATATCTCTTTCGGTATGCAATCCGGCCTTGGCAATACTGCATCTGCGGTAGAGCGGGCAGCGCCCGGGACCCATACCGCCAGCCAAGAGAAAAGTGCATCAGGGGGCGCCTACGCAGACTCCACCGCCACATCTGCCACCCGTGAAAGCACGACTCAACGCCCGGTTCGCGAGAACTCAGAGAGTGCTCAGCTGACCCAGGAAGAGCAAGCGGAAGTCAGGGAGTTGCAAAAGAGGGACCGGGAGGTTCATGCCCATGAGGCGGCCCATCGAGCCGCGGCAGGCGGTCTGGCTAGCGGTGGCAATTACACCTATACGCGAGGTCCCGATGGCCGCAGCTATGCGGTCGGTGGTGAAGTTACGATCCGCATGCCCTCCACCGATGATCCCCGTGAGCGGGTCAGGCTGGCAGAGACAGTCCGCAGGGCGGCCCTGGCACCGGCAGACCCTTCACCCCAGGATCGTCAGGTGGCTGCGAATGCCTCGGCGATGGCCGCCCAGGCTCGAAGCGAAGTTCAGGCCGAGCAGCGTCAGCAGATGACTGAGAACCGAGATAAGGCCTCGCAATCTGAAAACGACGATGGGGAAAGCATTGCAGCCACTCAAAATGCTATGCTTGGGCAGCGGGCTGTTGCCTCGTTTCAATCCGTTGGCAACGCCGCCAGCCTGCATAGCGATCCCTCGACTATCGATGAAATGATATAGGGCTAGGGCTAGGGCTAGAGCTCCAGTGACATCACAATGGCATCCTCACGGGTCTGGTTGCGGTCGGGATAGTAACCGCGCCGCTGCCCTACCTCGATAAAACCCAATTTTTCATATAACCCAATTGCGGTTTTATTACCGACCCTGACCTCCAGAAAAGCTGTCTCGGCACCATGCTGATGGGCGATCTTCAACAAACGCCTGAGCAACTTCATTCCCAACCCCTTACCCTGCCATCTGGGATCGACACAGATATTGAGGATGTGCGACTCATCCACAACCACCGACATCACGCCGTAGCCGATCACCTGCTCATCCAGATTCAACACCCAGCAGCAGTAGCCGACACGCAGACAGTCCTGAAAGATACCCAGGGTCCAGGGGTAAGGGTAGACCGTCTCCTCTATCACCATGACCTGGGGAAGATCCTCCGCTTGCATGGGACGGATGCTAAACAGCGGATCCCGTAACTGGGCGCTCACCCCCTATTCTCCCGCACTACCGAGAGTGCTAACAGCAGATCCTGCCAGGCCTTGGCTTTCTGCTCCGGGGAACGCAAAAGATAGGCAGGATGGTAGGTCACAACCAATGGAATTCCCTGACTGCCAAAATGGTGAATCCGCCCACGCAGTTTACCCACGGCAATATCGCTTTTGAGCAGATTCTGTGCCGATATACGACCCACGGAGAGTATGACTTTGGGCTTTATCAGCTCAATCTGCCTCAGCAGATAAGGCTCACAGCTCAGGGCCTCCTCGGCACTGGGATCCCGATTGTTGGGCGGTCGACATTTCACGATGTTGGCGATATACACCGCTTCACGCTTGTAGCCTATAGCCAGCAACATCGCATTCAACAGTTGACCCGCCCGGCCGACGAAGGGCTCACCCTGCCTGTCCTCGTCGGCACCCGGGGCCTCGCCGATCACCAACAGTTCTGCCTGGTGATTACCGACACCGAATACAGTCTGGGTACAGCCGCCACGGAGTGCGCAGGCCCTGCATGCCTTTACTGTTTGCTGCAATCCCTGCCAATCAAGCTCCATACCTTTACTGGCTTCCCTGACCGGTGGCGCCTCATCTATGGAATCAGGTCGAGCCACTATAATTTCAGGATCATGCAAACGGGCATCCTGCAGATCCTCTTGCGACTCCTCCTCCCCACCAGCATCGGGGGGTAGACGCCGCTGCCATATGATCAGACCCATGGCTTTCAGGTAGTGATGCCGACGCTGCTCCGTCATATTACACTCATCACTAGACATCCCCGGTTTGCGGATGGGCCTTCTCCACCGGTTCGAGGATTTTGTTCACCGCATTGATATAGGCCTTTGCCGATGCAATCACGATATCGGTATCGGCGCCTTGTCCATTGGCAATTCTACCACCCTTTTCCAGCCTCACCGTGACTTCTCCTTGAGCATCCGTACCGCTGGTTATGTTGCTCACCGAATAGAGTTGCAACTCTGTGCCGCTGTCGACAATGCCTTCAATCGCCTTGAAGGCGGCATCCACCGGTCCGCCCCCTGATGCGGCGCCGGGTTGCTCCTCGCCATCGACACTCAGTGTCACAACGGCGTGGGGAGTCTCGCCTGTTTCAGAACAGACCTTGAGCGCAATCAATTTGACCCTTTCATTGAATGACTCGGTCTTGGTATCGGTCACCAATGCCTGCAGATCCTCATCGAAGATCTCATGCTTTTTATCCGCCAGATCCTTGAAACGGGAAAAGGCGGCATTGAGCCCCTCTTCCGACTCGAAACTGATACCCAGGCTCTCCAGGCGTGTTCGAAAGGCGTTACGTCCGGAGTGTTTCCCCAGGACCATGCGGTTCTGGCTCCAGCCCACATCCTCCGCACGCATGATTTCATAGGTCTCCCTCGACTTCAGTACCCCATCCTGGTGAATGCCGGATTCATGGGCAAAGGCGTTTGCCCCAACGATCGCCTTGTTGGGCTGCACCGGAAAACCGGTGATATTGGAAACCAATTTGGAACAGGCAACGATCTGGGTGGTATCGAGCCTGGTCTGGCAGCTGAAGGTGTCAGGCCGGGTTCGCACCGCCATCACAACCTCCTCCAGGGAAGCGTTGCCAGCCCGCTCTCCGAGTCCGTTGATCGTGCACTCGACCTGGCGCGCCCCATTGCTGACAGCCGACAGGGAGTTGGCCACCGCCAAGCCCAAATCGTTATGACAATGGACGGAGAAAATCGCCTTATCGGCATTCGGGATCCGCTCGCGCATCTGGCGGATCAGTTCACCGAACTGGTGCGGCATGGCATACCCCACCGTATCGGGAACATTCAGAGTGGAGGCACCCGCATCGACCACCGCCTCGAAGATACGGCAGAGGAAATCGATTTCTGAACGCCCGGCATCCTCGGCGGAGAACTCCACATTGTCGGTATACCTTCTTGCCCGCTTGACCGCATGCACCGCCTGTTCGACGACCTGATCCGGGGTCATACGCAGTTTGTGCTGCATATGAATAGGCGAGGTCGCGATAAAGGTGTGAATGCGCGCCGAGTTGGCACCCTTCAAGGCCTCGCCGGCACGATCGATATCTTTGTCGAGGGCGCGGGCCAAACCACAGACTGTCGAGTCCTTTACCACATTGGCCACTGCAGACACGGCCTCGAAATCACCCGGACTTGCTATCGGGAATCCCGCCTCGATGACATCGACCCGTAGTTTTTCCAGGGCCTTGCCTATGCGAACCTTTTCATCCTTGGTCATGGATGCACCGGGACTTTGCTCGCCGTCGCGCAAAGTGGTGTCGAAAATGATCAATTGATCAGCTTGGCTCATACTCCGCTCCAGCAGGCTTCATCACGGCAGACTGGTTACCGGCTATCCTGCTAATTTTTTAAGTCAATTTTTGAATATAACCCACGCCCTACGGAATGCCAATAATCGATATTCCCCCCAATGGATAAGGGGTTTTATGAGTTCACAGATCAGCAGGGTGGAGAGCCGATAAGTTCAATAAACGACAGAGGCGACCAGTAAGCTCAGGATTCACCATTTCTACGTTCAATCGTTCAATGGTTGTCCTCTGCTCGCGTTTCCTCTGCTCGCGTTTCCTCTGCTCGCGTTCTCTGCTCGCGATGTTTGCGTAATTGGGTCAGGGTCAGTACAGGCCCGGAGATCGCATAGGCAAGAAACAGCAGAAACAGCACCGTGGGCGGATGGGTCTGAACGATAGCCAACACGATCACCACTACCACCAGGGCGATAAAGGGCACCTTGCCTTGGAAATCGATCTCCTTGAAGCTGTGGTAGCGAAAGTTGCTCACCATCAATAGTCCGGTCAGGGTAGTGATAACCGCGGCCGCCCAGCCGAGAGTCGTGCCATCCATACCATAGTCGACACCCAACCAGACTCCCCCGGCTATGATGGCCGCAGCAGACGGACTTGGCAGCCCCTGAAAATATTTTTTGTCCATAGTGCCCAACTGGGTATTGAAGCGGGCCAATCGCAAGGCACCGGTGGCGGTATAGATGAAGGCCGCCAGCCATCCCAGCTTACCCAGGTCGCTCAATGCCCAGATATAGACAACCAGGGCCGGTGCCAGTCCGAAAGAGACCATATCCGAGAGACTGTCATACTCTGCACCGAAGGCGCTCTGGGTCCTGGTCATGCGTGCAACCCGCCCGTCCAGGCCATCCATCAGCATGGCGACGAAGATGGCCACGGAAGCGATCTCGTATTTACCGTTGACGGCTGCCAGGATGGCATAGAATCCGGCGAACAAGGCAGCGGTTGTGAACAGGTTCGGTAACAGATAGATGCCTCGGCTTCGTTTCTTCTGTTTGATCTCTTCAGGCTCCATGATTCCGACCCAATTGACTAAAATTCATTGGATTATAACAAGGCTGACCGGTAAAAGCGCCACACTGAATGATGTCTGATTACCACAGGCTT
>JASFJX010000069.1:0-9916 GCA_050119385.1 Candidatus Thiodiazotropha sp.
CACGCACCAACGAGATCGATCCCGATTCTAACCTGGAGTTGCTTGGCGCCAGTGGCAACAATCTCAAATCGGTGGATCTGGTGATCCCGGTGGGCAGTTTCTGCTGCATCACCGGGGTTTCAGGTTCCGGTAAATCGACCCTCATCAACGACACCCTCTACCCAATCTGCGCCGCTGCGCTGAATAAGGCCAACACCGCACCCGCTCCCTATCGTGAGGTACGCGGGCTCGACTTTTTCGATAAAGTCGTGGACATCGACCAGAGTCCTATCGGCCGCACCCCGCGTTCTAATCCCGCCACCTACACCGGACTCTTCACCCCGATTCGTGAACTCTTTGCGGGCACCCACGAGGCCCGCTCCCGAGGTTATACCCCGGGACGTTTCAGTTTCAATGTCAAGGGTGGACGCTGCGAGGCCTGTAGCGGCGACGGTGTCATCAAGGTGGAGATGCATTTCCTGCCCGATATCTATGTCCAGTGCGATGTGTGCAAGGGCAAGCGCTATAACCGGGAGACCCTGGAGATCCGCTACAAGGGCAAAAGTATCGACCAGGTGCTGGGTATGACCGTGGAGGAGGCACTGGTCTTCTTCGATGCGGTACCTGCAATCAAACGTAAACTGCAGACCCTGATCGATGTCGGTCTCTCATATATCTCCCTGGGGCAGAACGCCACTACCCTCTCCGGGGGCGAGGCGCAGCGGGTAAAGCTATCCCGCGAACTCTCCAAGCGGGACACCGGCAAGACCCTCTATATCCTCGACGAGCCAACCACCGGACTCCACTTCCACGACGTCAACCATCTGCTCGAAGTACTACATCGACTGCGTAATCATGGTAATACCGTCGTAGTGATCGAGCATAACCTGGATGTCATCAAAACCGCCGACTGGGTCATCGACCTGGGCCCCGAGGGGGGCGATAAGGGAGGTGAGATCATTGCACAGGGCACCCCCCGACAACTTACCGGGTTTCGCGCTTCGCACACCGGGCAGTTTCTTAAAAAGCTGTTGGGTCATTATTAACCCGACATCCATTTGGATTGCTTTCAGGGACTCAAGTCAGCCTGGTAATCGATATCGAGCAGAACACCTCGATCATCCGTCGGCAAGGAGATCAGTTCATCCATGTGTGTTGCCAATAGGTGACGCGCTCCCAGATCACCGTTCAAGGCCTGTAAGGGATTGCGCCATTTTCGTCCGAACCCTACAGGGTGGCCACGGCGTCCTTGATAGACCGGAGCAACCAAGGTGGCGCCTCGTTTCAGCTCATGGACGACGGAGACTGTGGTCTGTGGTGTGATCCAGGGCATATCCGCTAACGCAACCACCCAACCTGCCGCATCGCAACTGCTTGTCACCCCGAGCGCAAGGCTATGCCCCATACCCTGCTCCGCCTGATCATTCTCGATCACCTTCAAACCCAAGCCTGTGAGCTGATCAGCCAGCTGATGATCGTCAGGGCGTACGATTGCCAGGGTATTGGGCAGTGCGCTGATAAGATTGCGCGCGGCCACTATGCCCATCGACTCACCGCCAGGGAGTGGATGGAGTAGCTTATGGCGGCCAAACCGCTGAGCGCTGCCGGCTGCGAGCAAGATGCCTTGAATCTCTGTCATGACGCTATTATTCACCCGGCAACTATTTGTCGCAAAAAAAGAGAGAGGCTTATTGCCTCTCTCCAAGCGGTTTAACCCAAACGATGAAAAACTAAATCAAAAGTTCTGTCCGGAGCACTTCTTGGTCTTGGTATTGTAGTTACCGCAGCTGATTGGCTTGGTCCAGTCCGAGATAATATCCTTGGAACCCGGCAGGAAATCGGACCAGGCATCACCCTCAACCAGGCCCTCTGTTTCCCAGACCACTTCAAATTGGCCATCGTCTTGAATCTCACCGATAAGTACCGGCTTGGAAAGATGGTGGTTTTTGCCCATTGCCGCGACACCACCTGTCAGGTTAGGCGTGGTAATGCCGATCATCGCCTGCTCCACCTTGTCCACATCGGTAGAGCCCGCTTTTTCCACCGCCTTGACCCACATATTGAAGCCGATGTAGGTCGCTTCCATGGGATCGTTGGTGACACGCTTGCTGTTCTTGATAAAGGTCTTCCACTTTGTGATGAATTCATCGTTAGCGGGATCATCAACACTCTGGAAGTAGTTCCAGGCGGCCAGGTGACCGACCAGAGGCTTGGTGTCGATTCCCGACAACTCCTCTTCACCTACCGAGAAGGCGACTACCGGAATGTCTTCCGCGGAAATGCCCTGGTTACCCAGCTCTTTGTAGAAGGGAACGTTGGCGTCACCGTTGACGGTGGAAACCACTGCGGTTTTCTTGCCCGCGCTACCGAACTTTCTGATGTCCGATACGATACTCTGCCAATCGGAGTGACCAAAAGGGGTGTAGTTGATCATGATATCGGAAGCCGCGACACCTTTTGATTTCAGGTAAGCCTCCAGAATTTTATTGGTGGTGCGCGGATAGACGTAGTCGGTACCCGCCAGAACCCAGCGCTTGACACCGATCTCGTTCATCAGGTAGTCCACTGCGGGTATGGCCTGCTGGTTAGGCGCGGCGCCCGTGTAGAAGACATTTTTCGACGACTCCTCGCCTTCGTATTGAACCGGGTAGAAGAGCAGACCGTTCAGCTCTTCGATAACGGGCAGCACGGATTTACGGGATACCGAAGTCCAGCAGCCGAAGATCACATCGACCTTCTCCTTGGTTAGCAGCTCGCGGGTCTTTTCTGCGAATAGCGGCCAGTTAGAGGCAGGATCGACCACTACAGGCTCCAATTTCTTACCTAGCAGGCCGCCCTTTTTGTTCTGCTCTTCAACCATCATCAATACTGTGTCTTTCAGCGTGGTCTCTGAAATCGCCATTGTGCCGGACAATGAGTGAAGCACACCCACTTTAATGGTGTCAGCCGCCATCGCAAAGGATGAGATCATCAGCGACACCGAGGCCGCCGTAACAGTTATCAGTTTCTTCAGTTTCATAACTATTTCCTGTCTTGTTTCTATTGAGGATACGAGCAAAATGAACGTTTAAGCACAGCCCGATTGGCAGCTCCTTTGTCGCAGATATCACGCATATTTAATCCCCTTTTGCAGTGTATTAAGCTGCATACCATTATTCGCGCCCGGCAAATTAGCACCATTCGATAAATGGCTAAGTGGGGTACGTCGTTTGACGTAGTGAATGAGTGCGGAAAGCCTGTTATTGAGGCCGCTCAGGATGAGCATTGGTTGCTTGGTGTCATTGTACTTGCGGATAACAAAACCTCGGGGACATTTCTATTCGGCTTCCTGCCTTTAATTGTCTATGCTTGGTACTAGAATCATGTTAGCACCGGCATCCGAATCGAAGCCTAGCTGCGATTAGTCGGCTGCCGGCAATATAAACTCGCCAGTTAAATAGCGATTAAAAAAGAAATCTCGACAATCCAACGCTGGCACAACAAATACAAAAACGTTGGTTTTTTCTCAAGGGAGAAGGACTCAGGCCTATGTCTCAAACCTTGCTGCACTACGCCAATATCCTGGAAATCGTCGGAGATATCGTCAAGGTCCGAGTACCGCCGAAACTAACGGGAAAGGTGGCGGTCTGTTTCGGCGATCTGGCCCTGATCGAGACACCGGGTGAGGCATCTTCCCTGGCCCAGGTGATTCATATCCAGCAAGACCGGGTAGCCCTTCAAGTGTTCACCGGCACTAAAGGGCTGTCGACCGAGGCCAAGGTGAGCTTTCTCGGCTCCCCCATGCAGGCTACCTACTCGCCCAATATCCTCGGCCGGGTGTTTCGTGGCGCCGGGCAGCCGATGGACGGCGGGCCCGATCTCTCCCACGACCCCAAGGTCCCCATCGGCGGACCTTCGGTCAATCCCATGCGACGTCAACTCGCCTCGAAGATGATCCGCACCGACGTGCCGATGATCGATCTCTTCAACTCGCTGGTGGAGAGCCAGAAGATCCCGATATTCTCCGTCGCCGGAGAACCCTACAACCCCTTCCTCGCGCGCATCGGCATCCAGGCCGACGCCGATGTGGTGGTCTTCGGTGGCATGGGGCTGATCTTCGATGACTATCACTTCTTCCGCACCGCTTTCGATGACGCGGGTGTCTTCTCCCGCACCGTGATGTATGTCAACCTCGCCTCGGATCCCATTGTCGAACGACTGCTGGTGCCCGACATGGCCCTGGCGGTGGCGGAGAAATTCGCGGTGGAAGAGGGAAAGCGGGTACTGGTGCTACTGACCGACATGACCGCCTACGCCGACGCCCTCAAGGAGGTGGGCATCTCCATGGAACGGGTCCCCTCCAACCGGGGCTACATGGGCGATCTCTACTCCCAACTGGCGCGCCGCTACGAAAAGGCGGCCGCCTACCGGGAGGCGGGCTCGGTGACCATCCTCACGGTAACGACCATGCCGGGGGATGATGTGACCCACCCGGTGCCCGACAACACCGGCTATATCACTGAAGGCCAGTTCTATCTGCACAGCGGGGTACTCGATCCCTTCGGCTCCCTCTCACGGCTCAAGCAGCATGTCATCGGCAAGGTGACCCGGGAGGACCATGCGCAGATCATGAACACCATGATCCGCTTCTACTCCGGCGCCAGGGACGCTGAGCAAAAACAGGCCATGGCCTTCGAACTCACCCCTTTCGACGAGAAGCTGCTCAAATTTGGCCGCCTTTTTCAACTGCGCTTCATGGAGATCCAGGTCTCCATGCCCCTGGAGGAGGCGCTCGATCTCTCCTGGCGCACCCTGGCGGAGTGTTTCGACGCCGAGGAACTGCTGATGAAGCAGTCACTGGTCGACAAATACTTCCCCAACCTAGGCGACACCGAGGCAGCATGAGATGGCGCGCCTGGCCCTGAGTAAATCCTCCCTCAGCGTGCAGAACCGGCGCCTCAAGACCTTCGAGCGCTATCTGCCGTCGCTCGATCTCAAGCGCCGCCAGTTGATCGCCGAGCGGGCCAAGGCGGCGCGCGCCATCGAGGCCACCGAAGCCGAGATCACTGAACTACGCCGGTTGGTCGAAGAGGGGCTGCCCATGGGTTCCAACGAAGAGGTCAACATCGAGAACCTGGTGCATATCGTTCGGGTGGAACTCGGCGAAGAGAACGTCATGGGTGTGCGTCTGCCTCTGGTCAAGGAGGTCGAGCTGAAACGGGCCGATTACTCCCTGTTGGCGAAGCCGGAGTGGGTCGACAATTTCGCCTGGCGCATGGAGGAGATGCTGCAGCTGCGACTGCGCATCCAGGTGGAGCAACGGCGCCTGGCGCTGCTCGACGAAGCGGTGCGCACCATCACCCAGCGGGTCAATCTGTTCGACAAGGTGCTGATCCCACAGGCGCGGGACAATATCCGCCGCATCCAGATTTTCCTCGCCGACGGAGAGCGCGCAGCGGTGGTTCGAGCCAAGATCGCCAAGGGCAAACGGGCCAGGGAGGCGGCAGCCTCATGAGCATCGTCCCCCTGCACAAGGTCACCCTGTTCGGCATGGCCCAAGAGAAAGAGGCGGTGTTGAAGCGGCTGCAGGCCTTGGGATGTCTCCATCTGAACTCATTGGCACCCGCCCCCAAGGAGCCGGAGAAACTCCCTTCCGCCCTGCCGGTGAATGCCTACAAGGCGCTGCGCTATCTGAGCAGCGTCAGGGAGAAGCGCCGGGTGGTGCGCCACGACGAACACTTCGACATGCAGGCAGTGGTTGCCGAGGTGCTGCGCAACCAGCAGCAGGTGCGCGATACCCAGGACCGTAGCGACGCCTTGCGCGAGCGCATCGAGGCCTTACGCCCCTGGGGCAATTTTCAATACACACCGCCCGAGCAACTCGGTGGCATGCGCCTCTGGTTCTATGTCCTGCCGCGAGACGCCCTGGCGGATCTTGATGATCTGAAGCTGCCCTGGCAGGTCCTGCACCGGGACAACCGCTTCGCCTATCTGGCGGTGATCTCCCGCGAGGAGCCCCCTGCCGGTCTGCTGCCGGTATCGCGCACCCACACCGGCAGCCTGCCCCTGGAGGAGGTGATCCGGCAGTGGGAAGAGAGCGAGATCGAGCTGGAGCAGCTCCTGGCGGAGCGCCAGGCACTGACCCGCTGGATCAATCTGATCGCCGCCCACCTGAACGCCGCAGAGGACCGCTCCGCCCGGCTCCATGCCGCCAGTCAGACCTGGGATGAGACTTCGATCTTCGCCCTGCAGGGCTGGTGTCCCGCACCCGAACTGCCTCATCTGCGGAGGGTGGCCGAAGTGCGACGACTGGCGCTGCTGGTGGAAGAGCCTAACGATGAGGATCGTCCGCCCACCCTGTTGAGCAACCCTCCGAAGCTGGCCGCCGGCGAGGACCTGGTCGACTTCTATCAAACGCCGGGGTACCGCAGCTGGGATCCCTCGCTGGTGGTGTTTCTCTCCTTTACCCTCTTCTTCGCCATGATTCTCTCGGACGCGGGCTATGCCGCTCTGCTGGGGATCGGTGTGATCTTCGGCTGGCGCGCCATGGGGCGACGTGCAATCGGCAGGAGGCTGCGTATCCTCGCCGCCACCCTCTGTGGCAGCGCCATGGTCTGGGGGATGCTGGTGGGCAGCTACTTCGGCGTCACGCCACCCGAGGGAAGCACGCTGCGCATGCTCAAGCTGTTCGACATCAACGACTTCGACACCATGATGCGGCTCTCGGTAACCATTGGCGTACTCCACATCACCCTGGCCAATGGCATCATGGCCCGGCAGTACTGGGGGCTAAACCGATCAAAGGTGAGTATCGGCTGGATCGTAGTGGCACAGGGCGGCCTGCTGATCTGGCTCGGCATGGAAGGTGGGGGGGTGGCGCAACTTGTCCATTGGCTTGGCATTATTGCCTTGGCTAGCGGCCTGCTGACGGTCTTTCTCTTTGGCAGCGAACGGCCGGTCAGGAACGCCATCGACCTGCTGTGGCGAATCCTCGAGGGACTCTCCGCACTGACCAATGTGACCAAGATTTTCGGCGATGTGCTGAGCTATCTGCGCCTGTTCGCCCTCGGACTGGCCAGCGCCTCCCTGGCACTGACCTTCAACGACTTGGCGCGCCAGTTGGCGGAGGCACACCCCGGCATGGGGCTACTATTCAGTCTGCTGATCCTGCTGGTGGGGCATCTGCTCAACATCCTGCTCAGCCTGATGAGCGGGGTGGTGCACGGGCTGCGTCTCAATTTCATCGAGTTCTACAACTGGGGACTCTCGGAAGAGGGCTACCCCTTTCGGGCGTTCGCAAAACGGGGAGTGAAGGAATGAACGAGTTCGTTATAGCAATGGGCTGGGCCGGGGTTTACGGCGTCATGGCGCTGGGGGCGATCGGCAGCATCATGGGCTGCGCTGTCGCGGGGCAGGCCGCCATCGGCGCCATGATCGAGACTGAAAGCGGTCATGGGCGTTATATCGGCGTTTCTGTAATGCCTTCGTCTCAGGTTATCTACGGTATCGTGGTGATGTTCACCCTCAACCGCACCATCACCCCGGAGAACGCGGGAGCCCTGTTCGGCATCGGCATTATGGCTGGTCTGGCCCTAATGTTCAGCGCCATCCGCCAGGGCCAATGCTGCGCCTCGTCAGTCAATGCCTCCAAGGTGAAACCGGAGATCTTCGGTCTCTCGCTGGCCCCCGCCGCCATCGTCGAGGGCTTTGCCGTGTTCGCCTTCGTCTTCGCCCTGGTGCTGGCGGGCGGCATCCCTGGCGCCTGAGGAGTAAGACATGAGTGAGAGAGAATTGACCAAAACCCCCTTGGATGGATTGCCTTCCTCCGGGGTAGAGGCGCTGATCCAGCGACTGCGTGACGATGGGGTGGCCGACGGGCGGCGCCAGGCGGACAAGCTGATCGCCGAGGCACGCCACGAGGCGGAGGGAATCGTGGCGGAGGCGAAACATGAGGCCGAGGAGATAATGCACCAGGCGAGGACCGAAGCGGAGATGGTGCACACTGCCGGTGAAGATGCCCTGCGCACCTCCATGCGCGACACGGTGTTGAAGATGAAGGGCCATCTGAGCACTCGTTTCAGCGAAGAGGTACGCCGTCTAGTGGCTGCCGAGATGGCCCAGGAAGCCTTCCTGGAACAGTTGATCCTAGAGGTTGCCGGCCGCATCAGGCGCGATGCAGGGATCGATCAGGCAAAACAGGTCGAGATCCTGCTGCCGGAGGATGTGGTCGGCCTTGAGGAGCTGCGTCGCCATCCGGAGAAGCTGCGCGAGGGTTCGCTCTCCCACTTCGTTCTCTCGGTGGCCAGCAGGCTGTTGCGCGACGGCGTCGAGCTGCGCAGCAGCGATCGCCTGGAAGGGGGCATCATGATCCGCCTGCAGGAGGGCGAGATCCAGGTCGATCTGACCCCAGACAAGGTGGCCGAAGTGCTGCTGAAGCATCTGCACCCCCGCTTCCGCGCCATTCTGGAAGGGACGGTTAAGTAGTATGGAACGGGCCACCCGCTACGTCATGCTGATTACCAGCCTGCCTTACCACGGCCCCCTGTTCGGCGCCCACCAGACCCCCCTGTCGCGCCTGCGCCTGAACTATCGTCTCAAGATCCTCGACGAGGCCGACGCCCAGGCCCTGCGGGACCTCTCCTCGGTGCTGGAGTGGATCCACCAGAGCATGAGCGTTACCAACGCCGAAATGATTGCCCGCGCCAAGCACGTCGAGGAGACCTGGGGTGATGGGTTTCTCTGCGACATCATGCGCTTTCGCATGGAGCTGCGGACCCTCTACACCGCATTGCGCCGCCGCCGTCGGGGCGAGACCAAGCCACCCACCGGCCAGCCCTGGGGCTATGGTCGCTGGGTACGTCATATCGAAAATTACTGGAACGAACCCGGCTTTCGCCTGCAGCAGGTCTACCCTTGGATCAATGAGGCGGAACGGCTGATCGAGGCTCGCGACAGCCTGGGCCTCGAGCGGCTGCTGCTGGGCATCGTCTGGGGCTACCTGACCCGCATCAGTGTCGGGCATGAATTCGACTTCGAGGCGGTAGTGCTTTACGTGATGCGTTGGGACCTGATCGCCCGCTGGTCGAGCTACGACGGCGCCCGTGCAGTACAGCGGTTCGACCACCTGGTCGATCGCGGGATGGGACGCTACGGCCAGCTATTCGACCAAACGAAACCTGAATTGAACAAACCCACGATGGATGTTGCCGACGATGAGTGAAGTAATCGAATCCCCCATGACCGCCCATGTGATCGCCGTGCAGGACGACATCGTCACTATCGAGTCGAGCGCACCGCTGATGAAAAACGAGGTAGTCTATGTTAGGCCAAGCCGTCTCGGCGAGTACGAGCGCCAGGAGCGGCTCAAATCCGAGGTGCTGCGCGTGCGCGGCAACCAGGCCGACGTTCAGGTGTTCGAGAGCACAGTCGGTGTCGGCATCGGTGATGCGGTGGAGCAAAGCGGCCAGATGCTCTCAGTGGAGCTGGGACCCGGACTGCTCGGCCAGGTCTACGACGGGCTGCAGAATCCCTTGGAGGATATCGCACTCACCCATGGCATCTTCCTACCCCGGGGGGTGGAACTGCCGGCCCTCGAGCCACGCCGCAAATGGTCCTTTGTACCCCAAGTACAGACCGGTGCCCGGCTGTGCGCCGGCGATGTCATCGGCACGGTGCCGGAGGGGGCCTTTAGCCACAAGATCATGATCCCCTTCGATCAGGTCGGCGAAGTCGAGGTGGTCTGGATCCAGGAGGGCAACGTTACCGTCGATACCCAGATTGCCACCCTGCTCGACAGCCACGGACATGAACGGCCCGTAACCCTCAAGCAGCGTTGGCCGGTACGCCGCCCCATCCCCCAGCAGATGCTCGAGCAAGGTCTGTTCGAGCGGCACTATCCCCGCGAACCGCTAGTCACCACCCTGCGCCTGCTCGACACCTTCTTCCCCATCGCCCGCGG
>JASFJX010000070.1:0-9891 GCA_050119385.1 Candidatus Thiodiazotropha sp.
AGTTGGTATTTGTTGGATTGGGATGGCGCCTAGTGGTGCGGCTGAGAGTTACCGAATTTACCGAGCGGCCCACTAGTGGCCATGTGAAACTATCATATTACCATGGGAATCGTGGAACCTGATAGTAAATGCTTGTTTTTTGAGACACCATAGGAAATAAATAACTGGGGAGCTTGATATACGCAAAATGTGAATTAAACTTATCGCTATCTCCAGCGATTTTTTGGCCAATACATGTGGTGTGATCGCATATGTAGATGGGCTGGAGATGATGGCGGCCATAATGCTTCGCGCAATGAGCGGTTCCAAGCATGATGTGCCTAGTCCATCTTGGGTATCTTGTAAACTTCTACAGAGGAGACTTGGTATTCAACATGATGGAGCCAGTTGATTCAGGATTGACCAACCGGGCTTAAACATACGTTTGAGAAGAGTGTGATCTGACAATATAGACACAATTGAATCTACAGGGAGCGTATCAGAGTCCGGCAAGTCCATTCGAAGATCAAGGTTCCGTATTCATCAATCGAGCCAACAGAACCCCGCTTAGGCGGGGTTTCTACATTTTAACGTTGTTTTATTGACTGCGGTGATAGTTAATCACCTGATTGGCTATTTCATCTTGTTTCCGGATGAAATATTCTGATTAGCACCCAAATCTAATTGCTTGCCGGATTGATAGAATATTCATTCGACTTAATGAATCTGAGCAACTCCTCTTCAGGCACGGGGTGGGAGTAGAAGAATCCTTGTGCCAAGCCGCAACCGGCCTTTCTGAGGTGGTCGATTTGGGTCTGGTTTTCTACACCCTCGGCGATCAGATTTAGGTTGAGTCCCTTGGCCATTGCGATGATCGCATCGATAATGGAGTTGTCTTCGGTAGTTTTGATGCCTTTAACAAACGAGCGGTCAATCTTCAAGGTGTTGATTGGCAGGTTTTGTAAGTAGCCCAACGATGAGTAACCTGTACCGAAATCATCGATTGCGATACGTATGCCCTGATGGGATAGCATGGTCAAGGCATCTATCGCCTTGTCCATGTCCTGCATAATGGCGTGTTCGGTGATCTCAAGTTCCAAAGTGTTTTTCGGCAACTGGTGCCGGTTGATGATCTTGAGTGCTTTGACTACAAACTGGTCCATCTCAAGTTGTTGCATTGAGATATTGACTGATAGCTGAAGCGAGATACCTTCCTCCTCCATCCAGCGTTTGATATCCATGCATGCCCTGCGCAGTACCCACTCTCCAAGGGGTATGATTAGACCTGATTCTTCTGCGACGCTGATAAACTCACTGGGTTGGATGGTGCCTTTTTCCGGGTGTTTCCAACGAACCAGTGCCTCAACACCTTTCATATCGCCGTTGATGATATCAAATTGTGGCTGATAGTAGAGGCGCAGTTCATTGGTTGATATCGCTTTGCGCAAGCCGTTCTCGATATCCAGGGACTGAGAAAAATGACTCTTCATTTTTTCTGAGTAGAAGGCATAGCCGTTTTTCCCCGCATTCTTGACTTTATACATCGCAATATCGGCATTCTTGATTAACAAGTCCTTGGTATCGCCATCACTGGGAAAGATCGATATACCAATACTGAAACTGATGAATATCTCCTCATTATTGATGATAAAGGGTTTCGCCGTCAGTTGGAGAATCTTTTCCGCCAGGTTTCTGGCATCCTGAATATCATTGATTTCGGGTACCAATAGATTGAATTCATCACCACCGACGCGGGCGAGGGTGTCGGCTTCTCTAAGCTCATTGCGTAGTCGTTGCCCTATTATTTTCAGTAACTCATCGCCCACATAATGGCCGAGCGAGTCATTGATGATTTTGAAACGGTCCATGTCCAGGTACATGACCGCCAATTTCTTACCGGAGCGTTTGGATTGTGCTATGGCCATGTTTAAGCGTTCGCGGAACAGGCTGCGGTTGGGTAGATTGGTCAACAAGTCGTGATAGAGCTGATACTTGATGAGTTCCTCGGCATGCTTGCGTTCCGAGATGTCCCGTGCAACGCCATAGGTACCGATGAAAGATTTTGTTTCATTTTCGTTGGTTGTGTAGATGCCGATAGCGCTCAACTCGACCGGCACCGTACCAGAACCAAACAGTTGGGTTCCATTGTTGTCCTTACTTCTCAACTTCAACTCTGCGCTTCGGGTAGATCTTTCCCCTGTACGGCGCTCATTGAAAACGAACTGTGCTTTCTCAATATCTTCCTTGTGAATGAGCATGCTGAAATGTTCACCGATGATTTCATTCTGGTCGTAACCCAGTAGTGATTTTACGCGCTTATTAATGAAGGCGAATCTGCCTGTCTGATCCAACAGGTAGATCATGTCGGGTGAATTGTTGACAATAAACTTGTGAAGGGACTCGGATTCTTGAAGTCGCAGTTGGATTGAATGGTTGGCAGCCTTTAACTCCCGGCGTTCAAGGACATTCGCCACGGATCTCAATAACTCATCCGGCGCATAGGGTTTACGAAGAAAGTCTTGAGCCCCTTTACGCAATGCTTTGGTTGCTTGGTCAAAGGTTGTTTCTCCGCTGATAACGATAATATCGCAATTCAGTTGATTGTTATGGATGTGCTCCATCACCTTGTGCCCGTACATATCGGGCATATTCAAATCAAGCAGTATTAAATCGAAATTTCCGCTATTAAGCAGTTCTATCGCTTCACTGCTGTTTTTAGCCAGTGTTGTCTCATAGCTCGTGGTGCTAAGAACCTCTTTTAAGCTAGCTCGTGCCCTGGGGTCATCGTCAGCGATTAAAATGCGAGGGTTGTTGTTATGCTTTGGGCGATTTGTATCGAAGTTTTTTGCAAGTGATTCGAAGTTACCCTCTATGCCTCGCCAGGGTGTCGGATAGTATGGCCGCATGTTGATCTCCTACTACTATCCGGTTCTGGGCAGGTAGAGCTGAAATCGTGTGCCTGCTCCCCTATTTGACGTACAGTTAATGGAGCCGGAAAGCTCGTCAATGAGGTTTTTAGCGATTGTAAGTCCCAAACCAGAGTGGGAACTGTCTTTGGTGGTTGCGACAGGGGTGAATAACTGATTCATAATCTCTTTGTCTATGCCTGGGCCACTATCAGTAATCTGAATTTCAATGTGTTCTTTACCGTTTATGTAGACATTGGCCTGGGTTTTAATGCCAAGTTTCCCGCCTTCTGGCATGGCTTCCACTGCATTTTTTATCAAATTGGTCAGAATCTGTTTAATGAGGCCCCGCTGAGTGTCCAGATGGGGCAGATTTGAGTCAAGGTCGAGCTCAGCGGTGATATTGTGCATGACAAACAGGGAGGCTTGAAACAGTTTATAGAGATCTTCAATGAGTTGGTTGATATCGACACTTTTTGCCTGCTGCTCAAGTTCATCAGGAATATCACGCATGCGTAGTATGATTTTACCAACTCTTGTGATTTCTTCCTTTATAATATCAAGTTCTTCTCTTACTTTATGATCTTCATCAAGTTTCATGCCGAGAATATGCAGATAATTATTGATGATTGCGAGTGGGTTATTGGCTTCATGCACAACTTTTCGCGCCTCGAGATAAAAGTTGGCCCGTTCGTCCTCAATTAATTTTTGTTGATGGAAGAGCATATTCTGCTGCCGCTGCAGCATTTCAGCTGCTTCTCCAGCAAACAGAGTAAGAAGCTGCTTTTGTCGACTCAGTGCTTGCCATTGGTATTGGCTCAATCCTATGGCGATTAATCCCAGCTTGGATTGATGGGTACTCAGCGGTAGATAGAGTAAAGTTTCCATGTTCAGAAAGCGTGCTAACTGATGATCCACGACGCTCATCAGAGCCCCACTCTCATCATCCTGGGCATAGCGGAGAGATTTGTGGTTGAAGGCAGTTGCCGCGAGACTGCGATCGGTTTCAATGGGGATGCTAATTTCTTCCAGCAGCGCATTGTCATGGGCTGTAGGACTAATCGGAGTCAGCGACTTCCCGCTCTGATCCAGTAACAGGTAGCAGGTTTGTTGAATACCGAACACTAGATCGAGGTCACGCTGAATCTGTTGCATGGTAGCGATCATATCCGGTGTTTCCGGCATAGGCTCTAAGACGCCTCCAAAGAGGGCTGCCTGTTTGATGCGCTCCGCCAATGCCCGTTGGTGATCTTGTGTCTGATTGTTGGATTGCGGGGACGGCAGAGGCAGAACAATGCCAAGACTTTGTGCCGCCTTTGCTGCGTTCTCCTTGGCACTATGCACTAGCTCTTCGATAACTGCCTGGTTCAGCCCGAACAGGTTATCGGCTCGCGCCAGGGTCTTGTTATCTAGTTTGCCAGCGAGTTGACTGGCAAGATTTATCAATTTTACTAACTGTGAACAGTCGAGAATATTGTCCACGGGTTCATGTTGATAGAGAATAGCGTCGTCCAAGAAGGATTGCAGCTCCCAACTTTTTATCATGCGAGCCCCGATCTGTGGCGATGAATAGTCGAATTTTTCGATTTCTGCCCTGACCAGAGGCTCCCCGGTTAGGCCTTGCTCGATCAGGGGGCTATATTCGTCGGGATAGGCTTGAAGTAAAGCAAGCTGTCCTATTCGATGGAGAAGTCCTGCAAGATAGGCCTCATCTGCCGACCGGTATGTGGTCAGTTCCGCTAACGCCTTAACTATTTGTGCGCAGACCAGTGATTGAAACCAGATTTCATCGAGGACTCGTCCAGCTTGTGAACTGAACTGGTTGAAAAATTGTTGCACTGCACTGTTGATAGCGATGGTTCGGGCGCCGCGAATACCAAGCACCACAAGTAACTGTTGTATATTGCTTATCTCTTTCCATTGACGATAGAAAGGTGAATTAGCTGCCGCTATTACCTTGGAAGAGATCCCTGCATCTATTTCTATCGTCTTGGCCAGTTGCTCGAAACTCACATCGGTGCTGTTACAGCTATCGATTAGCTCGATAAGAATTGCCGGTGGGCTAGGCAGATTGCTGAATCTCCCTATGAGTGGCGTCTTCTCCGATTGAGTAGGCACGGAAATCTTTAAAAATCAATTGGTTATCGGAGCAATAAATAGCACGTAAGTAACTGCTGTTAACGCTATTATACTACAAGTCCCCATATGATTTATGGGAATGCCTATGCGAAATCACCTCTATCCCAGCAATCGGTATGTCGAAATTTTGCCTTGTGCAGGTTTTCTGGCGAGTCAATATTTTGTCTCCAACTAGAGGACTGCTAATAACTAATTGAATTAAAGGCAGTTAATTTGCCTTTGTTGTGTGGCATTCATATTGCATTCAAATAGAGTGTAAATCTTGAGGGTGGCAATATGGCAGACGAACAAGCAGCAGAAGAACTCGATTTAGGCGAAGAGAAGTCGAGTAAATCCAAGCTAATCATCATTATAGCAATCGTTGCGGTTTTACTCATCGGCGGGGGTGTTGCCGCCTATTTTCTCCTGATGGGTGATGATGAGGCAGCCGAAGAGGATGCAGCATCCTCAGAACAGACTGAAGTTGAAAAGGAGCTGAGTCCTGCCCAGTACGTAGAGTTGAAACCTCCCTTTGTGGTTAATCTGCCGGGTCGTCCCAGTCTGCTGCAGATTGGGGTCAGTGTCCGGGTGAGATCCGATGAGATGGTTCAATTCATTCAACATAATGATCCGATGATTCGCCACAATCTCCTGAATCTGCTTTCAGGTACAGATGCAAAAGCCCTCAAGGCACGAGAAAACAAGGAGAGTCTTCAGGCGCAGATGCTCCAGGAACTCAATCGGGTAGTGACTGAATTACAGGGGCCAGGCGAAGTTGAAGCCCTCTATTTCACCAGTTTTGTTATGCAATAACCACCATGAGCGCCAACGACTTACTTTCACAAGAAGAGATCGATGCCCTGTTACACGGGGTAGATAACGGTGATGTCGCAACAGAATCGGATGTGTCCGAAGCCGGCGGTGTCAACTCTTATGACTTTACCAGCCAGGACAGGATCGTTCGTGGACGTCTACCTACCTTGGAGATGATCAATGAGCGATTTGCACGGCTGTTCCGTACCAGTCTTTTCAACATGCTGCGACGCACCGCGGATCTTTCGGTATCCGGTATCCAGATGCAGAAGTTCTCAGAGTTTGTGCATAGCCTGTTTGTTCCTACCAGCCTGAATATGATCCGGGTACCGCCCTTGCGGGGAAAAGGGTTGTTCGTAATCGATCCCAAATTGGTGTTCAGTGTCGTGGACAACTACTTTGGGGGGTCTGGACGATTCCATACCAAGATCGAAGGGCGCGATTTCACACCAACGGAAAACCGGGTTATTCAACTCCTTTTGAAACGGGCGTTTGATGATTTGGTGGCCGCTTGGAAACCGGTATTCAAGGTCAACTTCGAATACAGCGGTTCAGAGGTCAATCCTCAATTTGCCAATATCGTGAGTCCGTCAGAGGTGGTGGTTGTGACCTCATTTCATGTGGATCTGGAGAGTGGGGGTGGTGACTTTCATGTCTGCATGCCTTACTCGATGCTTGAACCGATACGCGAGTTGCTTGATGCCGGTGTGCAGAGTGATCGAGGTGAAAGGGATGAGCGTTGGGAGCGTTCCCTCAAGGACGAGATCATGGTGGCGAAGATTGAGCTTTCCAGCTATCTGACAGAAGTTCAGATGAGTGTCAAACAACTGGCTGAGCTGAAAGAGGGAGACATTATTCCCTTCGATATGCCGGAGGAGGTTGAGGTTGAAGCTGCGGAAGTCCCCATCTTCAAGGCCAAGTTAGGTGTCTCCGATGGCAATTATGCCTTGAAGATCAACAACTGGATTCAAAGGAGTCGACGTAAAAGTCTGCACGATTTTCTGGAGAAGGAAAAGAAAGCCGTGCAGGCCACTCAGGGAGAGTAATTGATAGCAGCATCGGTGAGTCAGCTGTAATTCGCCGTGTATTGATACCCCAAGAGGGCATAAAAGATGAGTGAAGAGAAAACAAGCGATCCGAACGAAGCATTAGCAGATGAATGGGCTGCTGCACTGGATGAGCAGGATGACAATCAAAGCGATGATAAGGCTGCTGCAGCCTCTTTCGATGAATTGAAGGATGAGTCCGGCAATGATGCTGTAAATATGGATGCGATCCTGGATGTGCCGGTTACTATCTCAATGGAGATTGGTCGCACGAGGATCAATATTCGCAACCTGCTGCAATTGAACCAGGGTTCCGTGGTCGAATTGGATCGGTTGGCGGGTGAGCCCATGGATGTTCTGGTCAACGGTACCCTGATCGCCCAGGGCGAGGTTGTCGTGGTGAATGAGAAATTCGGTCTCAGATTGACCGATATCATCAGTCCCTCCGAGCGGGTGAAGAGGATCAGTTAATGCGCCGTTGGCCTTTCATTGCTCTATTGTTCAGTCACTCACTGTATGCCGCCGATAGCGCGCAGAAACAGCTGGGTGTCAGTGTCTCACCCTTGGGTGCCGAGAGCCTGTTGAGCACCGTTGGCGGCCTTTTATTGGTGCTGGCGATCATCATTGGTGGGGCCTGGTTGTTCAAACGCTATGGGCAACTGCCCATGGGTGGAAAGGGCATAGTGCGAGTCGTGGGGGGCGCTTCGGTTGGAACCCGTGAACGGGTGGTTGTCGTGGAGGTCGAGAATCAACGTTTGCTGCTCGGCGTGGCACCGGGTCAGGTACGTACTTTACATATCCTGCAAGGACCAGAGCAGGGTTTTCAAAACTACTTGGATAGTGAAAAGGGCGCCTCTCGCTTGAGTGACGGCGCGCAGGAGCGCCAGTAATGAGATTCTGGCTGCTAATCGCCGGACTTTTAAGCACTACCTTGCTGCAGGCAGCCCCCGGTGTGGATGCGTTTACTGTGGTGCCGGATGGGGAGGGCGGTCAAACCTACACCCTGACGATCCAGATCCTGCTTTTCATGACCGCGTTGACCCTGTTGCCGGGCGCCTTGATGATGATGACATCATTTGCCCGGATCATTATTGTGTTGGCCATACTGAGGCAGGCACTGGGAACCCAAAATACCCCTTCGAATCAGATTCTGGTCGGACTGGCCCTGTTTCTTACCCTGTTTATTATGATGCCAGTGTTCACTCAAGTGAATGAGGTGGCACTGCAACCCTACTTGGCGGAAGAGATGAATGCCGTGCAGGCACTACAGGCCGCTGCGGAGCCTGTGAAATCATTCATGCTCGCCCAGACACGTGAGGATGATCTGGCGCTGTTTGCACGGATAGGTGATTTCGGTGAGCTCGAAGAGCCGGACGATGTGCCCTTCAGTCTGCTGCTTCCCTCATTCGCCACCAGTGAGCTGAAAACCGGCTTTCAAATCGGTTTTCTGTTGTTTATCCCGTTTCTGATCATCGACATCGTAGTAGCCAGTATATTGATGTCGATGGGCATGATGATGCTGTCACCCATGATTATATCCCTGCCGTTCAAGATCATGCTGTTTGTCTTGATCGATGGTTGGGCATTGGTGTTCGGTACCTTGGCGGCAAGTTTTCAACTCTGAAGAGGAGGGTGTATGAGTCCGGATACCGTAATGGCGATTGGTCAAAATGCACTAGAGGTGATCGGTATGCTGGCCGGACTGGTGTTGTTGCCCGCGCTGGCGGTTGGATTGATTATCGCCATGTTTCAGGCGGCGACCCAGATCAATGAAATGACATTGACCTTCATCCCTAAATTGGTGGTCGTCGGTGTGGTACTGATGATCGCCGGCAACTGGATGTTACAACTACTGATGAATTTTTCCATAAACCTGATCGAGAGTATTCCTGAACTGATTTTTTAAAAACCTTGCAAACGACATCTAACCTATGAGGCAGGTTTGGAAACACCATGATCTTCAACGAAGCACAGCTAAACACCTGGTTAGCGGCCTATCTTTGGCCGATGGTGCGCATCGGTGCCATGCTGTTGGCTATGCCTCTGTTCAGTTCACGCCAGATACCCGCGCGGCTTCGGCTTTTTTTCATGGTCCTGATTACCTTGCTGGTTGCGCCTACACTATCGCCTCAACCTCAAGCCGATGTGTTGAGTCACACCGGATTTATCATACTGTTACAGCAAATGCTTATCGGTGTGCTGATGGGATTCATCCTGCAAATGGTATTTGGTGCTCTAGTATTCGGTGGTCAAGTGATCGCCTATAGTATGGGCCTGGGTTTCGCCTCCATGGTCGACCCGGCAAATGGGGTGCAGGTGCCGGTGGTGGCGCAATTCTATCTGATTCTCGCTACCCTGCTGTTTCTCATCTTCAATGGCCATCTTCTGGCAATAGAGCTGATCGCTGACAGTTTTGACACCATGCCGGTTGCGGTGGATGGTATCTCGCGAAACGGATTACTTGAAGTCGTTGCCTGGGGGAGCCGGCTGTATACCGGAGGCCTGTTGATTGCACTGCCCATTGTCGGTGCCATGCTAATGGTCAACATGGGCATGGGTGTAGTGATGCGCGCTGCACCACAGTTGAACATCTTTTCAGTCGGTTTTCCAATTACCATGCTGCTCGGTTTTGCCTTGATATGGGTAACCCTGCCGAATGTCTTCAATGTCTTCAATGAGCTCCTTGATGAGGCGTTTCAACATCTGATGTTGACCCTTCGGGTAACGAGGTGAATCATGGCTGAAAATGAAAACGGCCAGGAAAAAACAGAACAACCCACAGCGAAAAAGCTACTGGATGCCAAGCGTAAGGGACAGGTTCCTCGCTCCCGTGAGCTCAACAGTATGGCGGTCACCATGATTGGGGTGGTCACCCTTGTTGTCATGAGTCATGCGATTGGAGATGGTCTGTCGGAGATGATGAGCCAGAGCTTTGTCCTGACCCGGGAGCAGATCTTCGATATCAATGCCATGCTGATTCAGTTGGGTGAGCGATTCTTACAGGCGATGATTACTTTGGTGCCTTTTTT
>JASFJX010000071.1:0-9848 GCA_050119385.1 Candidatus Thiodiazotropha sp.
ATTAGAACACCAGCAAAACACTCTCATTTAATTCTGTTAAACTATTAATTTCCTTATTTTACCAAGCGACTTGCCAGGGAAGTGTGGCAAGCCTGTTCTTCAGCTGATCATTGACAAAATCGCTTTTTGCTATGGCGGCTTGACCAGATTGTTTATAAGGTTTAGGAGGATTTTCAGTATTTTCGTTTTTAAGCTGAAAACCCTTGACATAGCAACTTACTTTTTTTACCTGGATGCATTGTGTTCATTCCATGAATAACCTGGTTGCTGAAAACAGCTTCTCGAAACACCCGTTTTTTATTTAGATACCTGACTCTTAGCCGCCCCGTTCAAGCAAGTATTTTCTGGTGTCCTTGCTTTCCTTAATGCATGGCATGGACCAGCTTATATCGTAGAGACACGCCCCCCACTCTTCATCAACTCTGAGAGTGCCGCGAATTCCGCCTTGCTCATCACCTCACCTGCAAAATAACGATTTTCCAGCATCTGGCCTTTGTATAGTCCTCATCGAAATGCACGACAACGATATAATCATTCAAAATGATTACGTAAGCGATGAAATCGCCTGCGCCTGTCATTACAACCCACTTGTTGTCTTCGAGGATATCTGAGATGATTATCTTACTTGCTTCGATTGCATAATATTTTTTATGGGTACTCCCATATTCCACCATGTTATTCGGTTTACAATATTCTCTACTATTGACTCCTTTTATTTCTCGGGAGGATCACCATTCTGCCCAATAAAGCGGGAAGTTGAATAGATTGGGTCAGGATAGGGGGATATTTCCGGCATTTCCCGTCCTCAGTTTTCTGTCTTGATACGCAGGGGTGTTGCGGTTATTCTAATCACACCTGCGCATTGCCTGATTCCATGACTAATTGAAAAATATTGCAATTAGAAACCTGCGATTTGTAAGAAGGCTCAGAGTATCATCCGCGCGTTTTTTCGAGCCAGATGACAACTATATGATTTCTTAATATCGGATAACATATATGCCACTTGGGTATTTCTTTTAATCACCCTATTAATAACAATGCAAGTTGATAAATATAATCTGCGACAAGGAGAATAAATCAATGATCAAATTAAGTAATAAAAATGTTTTTATTACAGGAGGTACAAGCGGTATTGGACTTGCCTGCGCAAAACAGTTTGCCAATCTTGGGGCAAATACCATGATTTTTTCAAGGAACCAGCAACATTTTGAAAATGCTAAAAAGGTAATTAAAGGATTTAAGCAAAACGATAGTATTCGTCTTGCACATATGCCCCTGGATGTATCTGATAACGAGATGACTATTAATGTTATGGAGGAAGCGGTAAAGATAATTGGTCCACCTGATATTCTAATCAATTGTGCCGGAAGAGCATTACCAAACCACTTTGAAGATATTACCTATACGCAATTTGAGGATACCATAAAAATTAATCTGTTTGGCCCCCGAAACACAATTGCAGCACTTTTGCCTCATATGAAGAAAAAGGGAGGTCACATAATCAATGTCTCCTCTATAGCAGGCTTTACCGGCGTGTTTGGATATACGGACTACGCGGCATCTAAATTTGGTATCATTGGATTTTCTGAATCATTACGAAGCGAGTTGAAAAAATACCGTATCCGGATATCAGTTCTTTGTCCACCGGATACAGACACGCCCGGACTTAAAGCGGAGAATGCGACCAAGCCTGAAGAAACCAGGGCAGTAGCGAAGAACGGCGGGCTTCTTACACCGGATTATGTGGCAGAATTTATGATAAAAGGAATCGGTAAAAATAAATTTATAATCGTCCCCGGTTTTATGGGAAAAGTAACGTATATGGCAAAGCGCCTTGTTCCAGGTGTAGTAGAGGCAATTATGGATCGTGCTATAAAAAAAGTTCAAAACAAATGACACCAAGCCGATCTAATTCTGTACTTTTTAATCAATCAATATGAAACAAAGAGCATGTCCAATAGCAGAGCAAGCAACACATAACAATCATCTTGCACCCAGTAAATAAATCCTACCTGTAAAGCCGAATAGCAAGACATATACGATTCAATATATGCGCCAAGAATAAGCCTAATTTTAGGACATTCTTATACACTCCTTTGGTGGATCGTTGAAGATCATTTTTCGCATTTAAACGCCATATTATAAAATAACACCGTATATCACTTTGTTTACAGTTCTGAAAATCATTTACCACCAGACATCATGTGATAACTAATCCAATACCCTTGTTAGCCGAGCCTTCATGCCAGGAAGGAATGGAGAATCTGCCAGTATACTGAATCGGTTGCTCAAGCGTAGTTGCGTTGTAAACTGTGACGAATTGTCGCACGTCCAGCGCTTTCGGAAAAGAAAGAATTGATATAAACTCGTCGCGCCTATTTACGTATTTTATCACTATTTTAAATAAATAATGAGGAGCTTTTATATCGCATTGTAAAACTTTGCAACAGCCGCAATAAGTAGCACTTATCTTAATTCGCCCTTTCAACCCTGGAAGCTAGATCTGCAGACAAAGACAATGCTCTTCTAAATAGTTATTACATCGTATTAATGGAATAGACGTGATAGTGTTTGCGCATGTCGTAATATTAGTGATCCGCTCACCTTCTAGCTTATATTGAGGATAAGCATCATGGATGTAGTGTCATTTGACAAGGAACAATGCAATTTATGCGGCACTTGTGCTGAGGTCTGCCCAGAGGGTGTCCTTGCCTTCCAAAAGGATAAAGGTCCATCGGTCGTCTTTGAAGACGGATGCATTCAGTGCGGCCATTGCGTTGCCGTCTGCTCAACGGACGCTGTTTTCCATCACCAGATGTCGATGGAGGGTTTTGAATCAATCGAGCGGAGAGTCGTGTCACCCGAGGCCATGGCTCGGCTGCTCAACTCGAAGCGATCAGTCAGACACTTTTCCGACAAGAAGGTCCCTCGAAAACTGATCGAGGAACTGGTCGAAGTTGCCGCTAAATCGGCCAGTGACAACAACACCCAGGATCGCGGATTCATAGTGCTGATCGAGCCCAATCGGATCTTGAAGATAGAGGAGGAAATTGTAAAATATTACAAGCGTTTATTGTTCTGGCTCAATCCAATCGTCAGACGAATTTTAGCGCTCTTTATGCCTCGGGAAATCCGCGGATTCGAGTGGAGCATGCATGATCTACAGAACATGGTCCGGCAGTGGAATGAGGGCGAAAGGCCTGTTTTTCGAGACGCACCCTGCGTGATCTTTATCCATGGCCCAAAGAACAATCTCATGTCAAAGGATAACTGTTTAGTAGCCCAGCAATACCTGATGCTCCTCGGTCAATGCCATGGATTGGGTAGCTGTATGATTGGATATGCCACAGGGGCCCCAGATGCGTTAAAGGCTCATCTCTCTCTTCCCGATAATCATGAAATCTACGCTGCTAATACGCTCGGCTATACCAAGTTTCGCTATCGCAAGACAGTCGACCGCCGAAAGCCGAAGTTACAATTTTGCGACAACGCAATTGATAACTCTTTCAAGATGGAACTTTAAGTACGGCAAGCTCAAAACACACCTTCCATCACTTCAGTCTTGCAATCCAAATTGATAAACATAGCCGGAATGACTGTGATTGAATAGCCCGTTTTTAAATTTCTTTTAATCGATTTAATCTTTATATACTCACAATCCACACACTTAATGACCACCTCACTTATAGCGCGATCACAAGATTTATATTATGTGGGCACCCATACTTGTGAAGAAAAGCGGTTCTGAAAAAGAATAGTAGTTCAGTTTTTACACTTAAATTGAGTCTAACTGACAGGATGTTAATATTAACAAACCATAATAAATCGTTTTTATATAATGGAGCGGCCTAACTGCATTTAAAATGCATAGTTTTACAGCGTTAAAAAACCTACGGGAGAACACAATGAAGAATATCATTAGGAATATAATAGCCTTATTATTTCTTTTTCCTCTAATTTTAGTTATCTATGTTACAACTGTTTTTTTTGGAAAAAATAATGCTATTCGATTTTGGGGGCCTGTAGGAACCTTCATCTCAAAACAAACAGTTCGTTTTTTAGTGCCAAATATTATGAATCCACAGGAGTTTGATGCATTTCCAAAAGGCATAAAACACAATCTTAGATATTGGAAAATCCTTTACGATTATAAAATAAAAGAAGAAACAGAAAACACCTTTAAATTAAACATGTTGAACTGTCCATTTTGTGAAGTATTAAACAGGGCTGGGCTATCTGATTTAAACGGGTATATTTGCGAAGGTGATTGGGCTTATGCAAGAGAAAATAAAGACAAATGGCTTTTCGAAAGAAAATATCAAATCGGAACTGGCGACGCAATTTGTGATCACACATATAAAAGGATAAAGCATGCTAGCCGCAATATTGACAAGGTGAATTGATACAGAGCATCAAGAGAGGGCCCCAGGGCATGTTGAAAACCCCGCTTGATACGTTGCGCCCAGGTCATCGCCTTGCGCGTCTCACCTGAGGCATATTGCCCTCCTTTCCATGGGCAGACATATATTCTCATAATGATACATGCTTTATAGATGAATGCTTAACCCCAGCCGTTGCCACGAAATTGCAGTGAAATGTACCCTAGTGGGGCGCTCGGTAAATTCGGATTCGCCACCACCATCTCACTGAAGAAACGGGGGGTTATGTCTTGCCATCAAGCATTTAGCATCTACTATTAGATCACGAGTAGAGCATTCCATTTAGAGTTATAATACAACGGAGTTCTAACAAAACCCCTTGTTTCCGATCTCTGGCTACAGGATGAGGCATACCATGAAGGAGCTTGCAGTGTAGCTTGAAGTGCACTATTCAACGGTAAGACGAGCTATCTAACATGCTGACGAACAGGGTACTTGATTGCAAGGCCTGACACCGTACGCAGGTTCGCACGATTTAATTGAACATAACCGCAGGAGTAGCGCGCTAATTTGAGCTACTTATGATTGATAATCGTTTGCATATAGCCTAAAGAGTGGCATGAGGCTGGGCAATTCTTTTTTCAAAGCCCCTTAACAAATGAATTGACCTAAAATGTAGTAGACACTAGATATCTGTTCAACATGGAGGTTACAATGACTTTCTCAAGGTTTCTTCAAGTCTTTATATCCTTCTTCATATTTTATCATCTTACGACTACAAACCTGTCAGCATGGGACACCACAGGGTGCGAGGGATCTGTCGATCACGAACAAGCATTACCTCTTGTCGCGGGTGCCATGCTACCAAGTAGCAACGGCATAGCATTTAACCACAAGGATGAACTCTTTGTTGCCAGTGTTTTGGGCCGCAGCATTACTCAACTGGATCCGTGCAATGGACGCATACTAGCGATTCTCTCTCCTGAACAGGGTGTTGAGGCACCGGATGATCTGGCTTTCGACACCACCGGTAATCTTTACTGGACCGCCTTTCTCACCGGCGATGTCGGCCGCATGACGCCTGAGGGAGACACAACCACCATCGCCAACCTCGGACCAGGGGTCAACGCAATTACCGTATCAGACGATGATAACAAGCTCTATGTCAGTCGCGTATTTCTCGCCGATGAAGTATGGGAACTGGATCTAACCGGAATCGATCCTCCTCGCCTGCTAGCTCAAGACCTTGGCGGATTCAATGGTATGGACATCGGGCCTGATGGCAAACTCTATGGCCCCCTTTGCTATCACGGACAAATTGCACGCATCGACACCGATACGGGTAATATTGATATAGTCACTGAGGGCTTGACTGCACCAGCCGCGGTGAAGTTCAATCACACCGGCAACTTATTTGTAGTCGACGTGGCCCTCGGTGAAGTCTTACATGTGAATTTGAATAACGGGGCATTGAAAATGATTGCGGAAGTGGGTATAGGATCGGACAGTCTGGCCTTCGATTCACAGGACAATCTATATGTTTCCAATGCACATGATTCCAACGTTCTGCGAGTATTCAACGTCAAGGATAGCCTGCATGACTGGTATCCTGTGCACCCCCTGACACAGGGTGGGTTGTCCACGTCCAGCGGCATAGCATTACATATGATTAACGGCCGCACATCCTTATTTGTTGCTGATATCTATTCCATACGGGAATACTCTCCGAGCAGTGGCAATCTGCGTAGTACCGCCCACAGTATCATGGGAGGCGTCACCGAGCTCAGCACCCCCTTTAGCCTCTCTTCGTATGGCAATTACCTGGTTACCACTTCCTGGTTTGCCAATTCAGTACAAATATGGGATCCAGAACTGCAGACTCTGGTTGATGAACATCTTGATTTTACCGTGCCGCTCAACGCCATTAGTTTTGGGGAAGATATTTTGGTAGCAGAACTCGGCAGTGGCTGTGTGATGCATCGACCCGCTAATACATCGGATAGTATTCCTCTAGCGTGTGATTTCAATGTACCAGCTGGACTGGCAGAGAATGACGGTAAGGTATGGGTCTCAGATTGGGCAACCGGCTCTGTTTGGCAAATTGCTGATAACTATATTGCAATGGAGTCACCAATATTAGTTGCGGAAGACTTGACTCAACCTGAGGGTCTAGCAGCAACAAAAAATGGAACACTATTGGTTGTGGAGGCAGGTGCAAGTCGATTACTTGAAATCAACCTTGATACAGGCACAAAAAGAACGAGGGTGGACAAACTCCCACTTGGCAACAGTGCCACCCCCGGTTATCCACCCACTTGGATCTTTAACAGTGTCGTAGTAGATGATCTCGGCGTTGCCTACATGAATCTGGATGGAGACCGAAGTATACTGCGCATTGATAGGAATAAAAGGTAGATCTAAAAGGGGTGGTCCGTAAAAGCGTAAAAGGGGTCAGAACCCTTTTACGCTGACCCCTTTTTTCTTTCTTCTAAAGTTACTTGATATATTTGTGATTCATTTCAAGGACTATCTAGATTATTAATCTTATCATCATTACTCCTATCATCACACGACCGACATATGAAATAGGGTTTTCATGGGGACATTAGCAAGCAGGTAGTCATGACATGTTTGAGATGCATTAAAAACCTATTCTATATGGCTTGTTCATTGAATTTCATCACTCTAATGATGTAAGTCTTCACGAAGTAAAAGCCGCTCCAGACGAACAGATCTAAGGTCCTGTAAGGTTGTATTCAGGCTCAGTAACCATCGATGCCTGAACACAACTACCAGGCCCACCCAAACGGCAGTGCGTTCTATCTGGCTGTGTAGGCCACTAGCACGTCGATTCGCACTGGATAGTTGATGCTCTGTTGAAACTGAAGTGGATCATACCGTTGACGGGTGGTTAGCGAATGACCGATAGGTGAAAAAATTTACTCTCCCGGCAGGAGACGTAACAAATATACACTTTAACAAGGTAAGTTACTATGCTTAAAAAGAAGAAGCTATTTTATACGAGTGGTCTTCTAACACTCCTCTCGATAGGCCTTCTACCCTTATCCGCTCAGGCGGAAAACTGTACCGAGGCACCAGTCGATGGCCAAGTTTACAGCCTGATCAATGCCGGTTCCGGACTAGCCCTCGATATCTACAATGCGAGAAAACAAAATGGCGCCAACGTGATTCAGTGGCCCTACAAGGCGGGGAGCAATCAGCAGTTTCAACTCGTCGATCAGAACAACGGCTATTGGTCGCTCAAGGCCGAACACAGTAACCGGGTACTGGATGTTGCCGGTAGAGCGAGGACAGACGGCGCCAATATTCTGCAGTGGGATTACCATAGCGGAAACAACCAGCAGTGGCAGTTAAAACGCTCCAGTAGCGGTGCTTACGCTATAGTGTCGCGACACAGCGGTAAATTCATGAGTGTTTCCGACGATAAGGCCGGAGGCAATGTCTATCAGCAGAGTGACAGCGGTTCAACCCGTGAGCTTTGGTATTTCAATCCGGTTGATGGAAACTGCGGCGCATCGGTAACGACTCCCGAGCCAACCGCTGAACCAACCGCTGTACCAACCGCTGTACCAACCGCTGAACCAACCGCTGAACCAACCGCTGAACCAACCGCTGTACCAACCGCTGTACCAACCGCTGTACCAACCGCTGAACCAACAGCCGAACCAACAGCCGAACCAACCGCTGAACCAACCGCTGAACCAACCGCTGAACCAACCGCTGAACCAACAGCCGAACCAACCGCTGAACCAACAGCCGAACCAACACCAGAGCCGACACTGACGGACTATTCATACTGTGCCGACGAAGGTGAAACCTGCTCTTATAGCGGTACGGTTGATATAGCATACGGCGCCGATGATAAGTTCAACTATCTGCGAAACCAGTCAAACGGCAGCGTTTCCTGCGACAACGCCACTTTTGGCGACCCAATTTACGGCACGGTAAAAGCCTGTTACGTCAAGACGGTATCAGAAGCCACCGATCCTGAACCCACTTCTGAGCCTACTCCTGAGCCCACTTCTGATCCTGATCTTGAGCCCACTTCTGATCCTGCCCTGGAACCGACTCCAGCTATCGATCCGGTGGTGAAGGGAAGCAGTGAACCGATCGGTATGGCCGTGGTCAACGACGATGGCATAGAGACCACTACAGGCGGCGGTGACGGAGAGGTTGTTATTGCACGGACACGAGATGAGTTGGCTTCTTACGCCGGTGCGTCTGAGCCAATGTATATCATTGTAGAAGGGACGCTTAGCGGAGAAGGAGTAAACGTCAACTCGAACAAAACCATTATTGGATCCGCTGCCGGTGCAACGCTTGACGGCGTTATGCTGAACATTAGTGGAAAATCCAATATTATCATTCGCAACCTCACAATCAAGAATAGCCTAGACGCGATCGCCACACGGGGAACGCATCATGTCTGGATTGATCACCTTGATGTGTCGCAGTGTGATGACGGGTTGATCGATATCACCAAGCAGTCAGATTATCACACCGTATCGTGGACGCGATTTTCCAACCACCATAAGACCATGCTGCTCAACAGCGGCACCAGTAAACCGGAGGATGCGGACGATCTAAACACCACGTTACATCACAATTGGTGGGATGGATCTAAAACACGTAACCCCCGCGCTGGGTACGGCGATATTCATGTATTCAACAACATGTACAACAACAATGGCTACGGCATCGGACTACACTCACAATGCATGGTATTGTCGGAAAATAACTATTTCCAAGATACGAATAGTCCCATTCGTCAAATGTACAGAGATGATCCTACCGACATTCATCATGGTTTTGCCAAGGATGTAGGCAGTATCTTCGACGGCGCGAGCGGCAATCGAGATAACGAAAACAATCTCATGACTGTTGATTTCGAACAGCAATACTACTTGTACAAATTCGCTCTCGACGAAGCAAGTGATGTACCGGATGTAGTAAAGGAACATGCCGGACCGGGCCCCGAATACAGTTACTTGGGTCCACTACCAATTCCGGGTAATGGTGCGGTATCAGTCAGTACAAGTAAAACACTGCGCTGGACACGCGGACATTCAGCGAATAGTTACCTAGTCTCTTTCGGTACGACAAATCCGCCGCCTTCAGTGACCACCACCAGTGAACAACACTACACGCCAGGGTCGCTGGAATCAGGTGTGATCTATTACTGGAAAGTGGATCAGGTGACAGACGATGGAATGATAGAGGGGAATGTTTGGCAATTCCGAACGGAATAGCCAATAAGAGGAGGAAAAGGGGTCAGGGAAAAGTGTACCGACCCCTTTTCCCCTGCCTTTTCCCGTTTTTCCCTTTTCCCGGACCCTTTTCCTGCCTTTTCCTACCCCTTTCCCTTTTTCTATCTGACCTCTTCCACTGCCTTTCTGACCTGCCGCCTTAACCCGAATATTTCACCCGGCCGCTTGGAAAAGAAATTAA
>JASFJX010000072.1:0-9803 GCA_050119385.1 Candidatus Thiodiazotropha sp.
AGCAGGCCGATGTGGAAAAGTTGCGTGAGGGTACCGAACTGACCCTGAAGCTCCTGGTGGATGTGATGCAAAAGTACGGTATCGTGCAAGTCGATCCTGATGGGGAGCAATTCAATCCGGAATATCATCAGGCTATGTCGATGCAGGAGCGCGATGATGTTGAGCCCAACACCGTTGTGGCCGTGGTCCAGAAGGGTTATTTACTCAATGACCGCTTGCTGCGTCCGGCGATGGTCATGGTCTCCAAGGCCGGATCCGGGGCGGCGATAGACGAAGAGGCTTGAATCGTAGGTACTTGACCCCACATTAGGGGCAGTCAGCAAAGAATTACGCGTTTTTAATACAAGATTTCGGAGACAGAAATATCATGGGCAAGATCATAGGTATCGACCTGGGAACCACCAACTCCTGCGTAGCAGTGATGGAGGGTAGTTCCACCAAAGTGATTGAAAACAGCGAGGGTGACCGCACTACGCCTTCCATCATCGCCTATACCAATGATGGTGAGATCCTGGTCGGTCAGTCTGCCAAGCGCCAGGCGGTGACCAATCCGCAAAATACCCTGTTTGCCATTAAACGTTTGATTGGAAGAATGTTTAAGGATGATGTGGTACAGCGCGACGTAGACATGGTGCCCTACAAAATCGTCAAGGCGGACAATGGTGACGCCTGGGTGGGGGTGAATGGCAAGAAGATGGCGCCGCCGGAGATCTCCGCCAAGATCCTGCAAAAGATGAAAAAGACCGCTGAAGACTACCTGGGTGAAGCGGTGAATGAGGCGGTCATCACCGTACCGGCTTACTTCAATGACTCCCAACGCCAGGCCACCAAGGACGCCGGGCGTATCGCCGGCCTGGATGTGAAGCGCATCATCAACGAGCCGACCGCTGCCGCACTGGCGTACGGCATGGACAAAAAGCGGGGTGATCAGACCCTGGCAGTGTATGACTTGGGTGGCGGCACCTTTGATATCTCTATCATTGAAATTGCTGAGATCGATGGTGAGCATCAGTTCGAGGTGCTCTCCACCAATGGCGATACCTTCCTCGGTGGTGAAGATTTCGACATGCGCATCATCGACCATCTAGTGGATGAGTTTAAAAAAGACCAGGGCTTCGATCTGCGCAACGATCCGCTCGCCCTGCAACGCTTGAAAGAGGCGGCTGAGAAGGCCAAGATCGAACTCTCCTCCAGCCAGCAGACCGATATAAACCTGCCCTATATCACGGCAGATGCCAGTGGGCCAAAGCACCTGAACATTAAACTGTCCCGCTCCAAGCTGGAATCGTTGGTGGAAGACTTGGTAACACGCACCATCGAACCCTGCAAGATCGCACTGAAAGACGCCGGGATTGCTGCCTCCAAGATCGACGAGGTGATCCTTGTCGGTGGTCAGACCCGGATGCCTAAAGTACAAGAGGCGGTCAAGGCATTCTTCGGCAAAGAGCCGCGAAAGGACGTTAACCCGGATGAGGCGGTCGCTATTGGCGCCGCGATCCAAGGCGGTGTATTGGGCGGTGATGTAAAAGATGTTCTGCTTCTCGATGTCACACCACTTTCCCTCGGTATCGAAACCCTGGGTGGTGTTATGACCCGGTTGATCGAGAAGAATACCACCATCCCCACCAGTGCCTCGCAGGTTTTCTCCACCGCGGATGACAACCAGACGGCGGTAACCGTGCATGTACTGCAGGGTGAGCGTGAGCAGGCGGGAGCCAACAAATCCTTGGGTCGGTTTGATCTGAGCGATATTCCGCCCGCACCACGCGGCGTGCCGCAGATCGAGGTTAGCTTCGATATCGATGCCAACGGTATTCTCAATGTCTCGGCCAAGGACAAGGCCACGGGTAAGGAGCAGTCGATCGTCATCAAGGCATCTTCGGGGCTCAGTGATGAGGAAGTCGACCGGATGGTCAAGGATGCGGAAGCCCATGCTGACGAGGACCGTAAGTTCCATGAACTGATCGGTGTCCGAAATCAGGCGGATAGCATGATTCACGCTACCAAGAAGTCGATGGAAGAACTCGGTGAGGATAAGCTCGAGGCCGGTGAAAAAGAGGCCATCGAGAGTGCGATCAAGGATCTCGAAGAGGTCATGAAGGGTGACGACAAAGATGCCATCGAGGCGAAGACCAAGGTCCTGGCGGAAGCGTCTGGTAAAATGGCGGAACGACTCTATGCCCAGAAAGGTGCTGATGCTGCAGCCGATACGGATGCGGCCAGTGCGGAAGCCTCCTCGGATACGGGGGGGGATGATGTGGTCGATGCCGAGTTCGAAGAGGTCAAGGACAATAAAAACTAGTCAGGGATACTCGTTATGCAAACCGCGCATCGGCATCTTTGCTGATGTGCGGTTTTTGGCGTTAAGCGAGTAGTCAATCCGTTGCTGTCGAGACAGTTGGATGATGTATATCAATCAAATTAGTAGTAAAAGATAATAACCATGGCTAAACGTGACTATTACGATGTTTTAGGCGTCAATAAGAATGCCAGCGAGGCAGATATCAAAAAGGCCTACAGGCGCCTGGCCATGAAATATCATCCGGATCGCAATACCGGGGATGCCGCTAAAGAGGCCGAAGTAAAATTCAAAGAGGCCAAGGAGGCCTATGAAGTATTGACCGATGCGCAAAAGCGCTCGACTTACGACCAGTTCGGACACGCCGGTGTCGATCCCAGCATGGGTGGCGGTTTTGGCGGTGGCAGTGCCAACTTTTCAGACATTTTCGGTGACGTTTTCGGTGATATATTCGGTGGCGGACGTGGTGGTGGCGGCTCCCGGGTACACCGTGGCGCCGACCTGCGTTACAACCTGCAACTCTCCCTGGAAGACGCAGTAGCGGGTACTACTGTCAAAATCAGGGTGCCGACCCTGGTGAAATGTGAAGCTTGCGCCGGTAGTGGTGCACGGAAAGGCAGCAGTCCAAAGATCTGTGATACCTGTGGCGGACATGGACAAGTGCGCATGCAGCAGGGATTTTTCTCGGTCCAGCAGACTTGTCCGCGCTGTCATGGTAAAGGGACGATGATCGATGATCCTTGTCCTAGCTGCCATGGCCAGGGGCGTGTACAGGAGCACAAGACGCTCTCGGTAAAAGTGCCGCCAGGTGTTGATTCAGGCGATCGTATCCGCCTGGCTGGTGAGGGCGAGGCTGGTGAGCATGGTGGACCGCCTGGTGATCTCTATGTGCAGGTTGCTGTTAAGCCTCACGAAATCTTCAGTCGCGAGGATAATCATCTCTACTGTGAGGTGCCGATCAGCTTCGCTGTGGCTGCTCTCGGTGGTGAATTGGAGGTGCCAACCCTGGATGGTAAGGTGATTCTAAAAGTCCCTGCGGGTACCCAGACTGGGCGCCTGTTCAGAATGCGTGGTAAGGGTGTCAAACCGGTACGTGGGGGGAGCGTGGGTGACCTAATGTGCCGGGTATTGGTCGAGACACCGGTGAAGTTGACCGCCGAACAGGAGGAGCTGATAAAACGCCTCGACGATTCTATGAAAAAGGGTGGTGCAAAGCATAGTCCGCATTCAACCAGCTGGGTTGATGGGGTAAAAAAGTTTTTTGAAAACATGGGCTTTTGAAAATCTATTAAGATGCTGGATTAATAATTAACAAGGGGCGGATTGGATGACAAGAATTGCAGTGGCTGGTGCAGCGGGACGCATGGGTAGAGCCCTGGTTACCGCAGTTAACGAGACTGAAGGGCTGGATCTTGGCGCTGCGACAGAGCGTCAGGAGAGTCAACTTATTGGCCTGGATGCAGGTGAACTGGCGGGCGTAGGCCATCTCGATGTCTCTCTGGCAGCGAATTTGCAAGCAGTCGTTGATGATTTCGATGTGGTCATCGACTTTACCGCTCCCGCAGCGACATTGCTCCATCTGGGAATCTGTCGCGAAGCGGGCAAACCTATGGTGATCGGCACCACCGGTCTGAGTGAAGCGGAAAAACAGATGCTGCGTGAGGGCGCCAAGGATATTTCGATCGTGTTCGCGCCCAACATGAGTGTCGGTGTCAATCTTACGTTCAAGCTGGTTGAAATGGCGGCCAAGGTTCTGGGAGATGAAGCGGATGTGGAGATCATCGAGGCCCACCACCGACATAAGGTCGATGCCCCTTCTGGTACGGCATTGAAACTGGGTGAGGTGGTAGCCGATACCCTCGGTCGGGATTTGAGTCAGTGCGCCGTCTACGGCCGGGAGGGTAAAACAGGTCCGCGGGATGGTAACACTATCGGATTCGAGACTATCCGTGCTGGGGACGTTGTGGGGGAACACAGTGTCTGGTTCGCCATGGAGGGAGAGCGGATAGAGATCGTGCATAAGGCCTCCAACCGGATGAATTTCGCCCGTGGCGCAATGCGAGCCGCGAGCTGGGTGGTTGAGCAGGATAAAGGGCTTTTTGACATGCAGGATGTGCTGAGTCTGAGATGACAGGTGGAGATTAGGATGAAATCCCGTATCGGTATCATCCTGATCAGCCTCTTATTAGTGGCTTGTAGCGACACCCCGTTGAGCCCTCAGGAGCAACTCCGAAACATCCTCAGCGAGGCAGAGGTCTCACTCGAAGCAAGGCAGCTTACCTCGGTAATGGCCTATGTCGACCCTGGCTATCAGGATAAGAGCGGAAGGGATTTCAGGGCACTCAAGGCGATGCTGCTCGGTTATTTTATGCGTCATAAATCGATCCATATTTTGTCAAAGGTCGATGAGATCGTTTTACACACCGATAATGAGGCGCATGTTGTGCTGTTTGCCGGACTCGCCGGGAATCCACAGGAGAAGGACATGCCCCTCTCTCAATGGCGTGGGGATTTGCTGCGTCTACAACTGCAGTTCAGCCGCAGCGATGATGATTGGCTTTTACAGACGGCGGAGTGGCGTCGTGCCTCGCCGCAGGATTTTGCCTTCTAGACCGAATTCAGCCCAAATCTGGCCCGGAACCTGCAAATATATTGTCGACTGAAAGCGACAACTATAGGTTAAGCCATGGTACAGATAACACCCATGCCCCAGATTCAGGGGGATAAGCTCAAATCCGCAAGCCCTACGGAAGGGGTTGATCTTGCTGCGCAAATCAGTGCAAATGGAGAGATCCTTGGGGCTACATTCGATCAAGCCCTGCAAGAGTTGTTGATGGCTCAGGGTGAAGAGGGCGTACTGCTTCTCTCACTTGCATCGACAGCTTCAGATCCCCAGCAACTCCAGGCAATAATGTCCCAGGATGGCGAGGTATTGCCGCTGCAACTCCAGTTGGACGGCAATCCCTTGCCGCCCCTGATAACCCAACAACAGGCTGTGTTGACGGAACAGACATTGGTCGAGACTGCACAAATAAAAACGCTTCAATCAGAACAACAATTGCAAGCGCAATTGGTGCAGCCCGAATTTCTCGTCAAGCGGCTGATCGAAAACGGTCAGTCCCTGTCCCAGTCCCAGCTACAGCCACTGAAACTGCAACTGAGTGAGATGGGTACGCAGTTATTGGAATCCGGGAGATCTGTAGAAACCAGTGGTCAGATATCCACGGGTTTATTGCAACCACTGGCCAATTCATCCACCGGGATCCGGCCTTCAATTGTCATGCCCCTGGATATACCTGTCGGACAGGCAGGATGGGATAGGGCGGTGGGGGAACGTATCCAATGGATGGTCGGTCAGAACATCCAACAGGCGGAAATCAAGCTCAATCCCCCCCACCTTGGGCCGCTGGAGATAAAGGTTTCCTTGCAAAACGATCAGACCAGCGTCACCTTTGTTGCCACTCAAGCTCCCACGCGAGATGCGCTTGAGGCATCGATACCGCGTCTACGAGAGATGTTTGGTGAGATCAATCTCAATTTAGCCAATGTGGATGTGGGTCAGCAACAAACGGGTGAGTCGGCCCATGATGGTCGGGCAGAGTCTGATAATATGAGCGGCGATTCATTAAGCCATGAACAGGCAGACCCGGCACAGCAGCAAGCAAGGATTGTGGGTGGTAACGGCCTGTTGGATACCTACGCCTAGCCCGATTTTGCCTTCTCTACACTTGCCTGGGCGAATTTAAACAACCTGCTGGTGATAATGCCCAGTGTGAACACTGGGTAAACCCCCGGTCCCTGCTATCGGCGGCAAATCTCCAAGTTGAGAGATTTGTCGCGGTATTGTGATGTATCATTCCAATATTGCGCTTTTTCAGCCAGATAAACGATAAAAAGGGCTAGCCCGAATGATTCACCCGATCGTGTTGAATCACATTCCCTGATGAAACATGATGTCTAGGGAGTGTGAAAACATATGTGATCTAGCCGAAAACACCGGCATCCCTACTGCTGTTCTTCCATTTTAGCTATTTCAAACTGGACGGCAGTAGGCGAGAATGGCGATTTGATAAGAGGAACTACGGAACGTCTGATGCGATTGATTAAACTCATTATTATCATACTTATTATGCTGCTGGGTGCGGTCTTTACTGTACTCAATGCCGATCCGGTAGAGATTAATTACTATTTTGGTCGTCGGGACGTGCCTTTGTCACTGATATTGACCATCGCCCTGGGGCTGGGAGTGGTATTGGGTGTCCTGACCGGAATGGGTAGAGTATTGGGGCTTAAGCGAGAACTACACTCACTCAAAAAGCGTAGTCAAATGGTAAGTGAAGAGGTTAACAACCTACGTGCCTTACCTTTGAAGGAGCAGTAAGGAGAGCCATGTGCTTTTCATGCCGCATCTTCAGCTCAGTAGCAATAACTTATCAATCTTACACGGTCCCTATGGTTGCTGAGGTGACGGGTGATTGAGTTACTGCTCTTATTGTTGCCTGTAGCCGCCGCCTCCGGTTGGTATACGGCGCGGCGCGGTATGGTCAGAAAAAAACAGAAGCAACAACCGCAGATCACGCCGGCCTATTTCAAGGGGCTCAACTATCTTTTGAACGAGCAGCCTGACAAGGCAATCGACCTGTTCATCGAATTGCTGGATGTGGATAGTGACACGGTGGAGACCCATCTGGCATTGGGTAATCTGTTTCGGCGCCGGGGGGAGGTGGATCGGGCCATCCGTATTCATCAAAACCTGATAGCCAGACCCAGTTTGAATCGTGAACAGCGGGCACATGCCCTGCTTGAGTTGGGTCAGGACTATATGCGGGCGGGCCTGTTCGATCGGGCTGAAAACCTGTTCATCGAGCTGACCGAACTGAAACTCTATAATGAGCAGGCCTATATCTATCTCTTGGAGATCTACCAACGGGAGAAAGAGTGGCAACGATGTCTGGATGTTGCGGAGAAGATCTCGGTAACCCACTATCCATCATTACCGAATGAGGTCGCACACTTCTATTGCGAATTGGCAGAGCAGATGTTGAGCCAGCAGAATATCTCTGCCGCGGAGGGTTTTCTCAAGCGTGCTCAACAGGTTCAGCGAGGCAATGTGCGTGCTCTGCTGTTACAGGCCGAGATCGACTATACACGGGGGGATTATCGTTCCGTCGTGAAGTTGTTGCAGCAGGTGGAGGTGAATGATCCTATCTATCTTTCCGAGGTATTGCCAAGGCTGGTCGAGTGCCATAAAAGGCTTGGTAGACAACGTGAGCTGTTTGAATATCTGCAACAATTGTATCACCGCCACCACTGCACGGATGTGATGATCATTCTCTCCGAGATGATTACGGAAAAGGAGGGTGAAGGTGCTGCTGCGGAGGCGATGCTAAGACATTTGGAAGAGACTCCAGATCTTAAAGGCCTGGAACGTCTGGTCAGACTGAATCTGCAGCGTAGCGAGGAAAGCCCCAAGGAGGCGTTGGAAGTTTTGCTGATATCAGTGATGAAGCTACTTGAAAAACAACCGGCTTATCAATGTGATCACTGTGGCTTTACAGCAAAAAAACTCCATTGGCACTGCCCCAGTTGTAAGAGATGGGGGGAAATTAAACCTCAGCACGGATTTACGCGCAGCTTGAAGGCCACAGCGGTGACATGAAGATCGATACTAAAAAGGTAAATAAACATGAATAACAGTGATTCCAGGGTCATTGTAGCACTCGATTATCCGCAACAGGAGAGTGCCCTGGCACTTGTCGATCGCTTGGATCCCTCACTTTGCCGGCTCAAGGTCGGAAAGGAGATGTTTACCCGTCTCGGCCCCGCTTTCATTGAGGTGTTGAGAGGGCGCGGTTATGATCTCTTTCTCGATCTTAAGTTTCACGATATTCCTAATACCGTGGCGGCTGCCTGTGATGCAGCGGCCGATCTTGGTGTCTGGATGATGAACTTGCATGCATCTGGTGGACGTAGAATGATGGAAACAGCTCGGGAACGTCTGGAGGCCAAGAGTCATCGTCCTCTCCTGGTTGCTGTTACCATCCTTACCAGTCTGACCGGGGAGGAGATCCATGAGATCGGCTTTTCTGGTGATCCCGCTGAGAATGTCTCCCGCTTGGCGAAACTGACTCAACAGGCAGGATTGGATGGCGTTGTCTGCTCTCCCCGGGAATCCGAAATGTTGCGCAGGGATCTGGGTAGTGACTTTCTCCTGGTCACTCCCGGTGTTCGTCCCAAGCAAGCGACCCAGGACGATCAGCGTCGAGTAATGACGCCCGCAGATGCGATAAAAGCCGGATCGAGTTATCTGGTGGTGGGCAGACCGATTACCGGAGCTGCCGACCCTATCCAGGCACTACAATCGATCAATCAGGAGATTTCAGCCAACCTTTGACCGGTTAATGGTTCGTTGGTTCGGCGTATCAACGAGAAGTGACCAGGTTCAAGGTGCCTGTATGTTAGGATGCCATGTTGAGTATGGGGTGTGTTGAATTCTCTTAACCCGAGCAAATGAATGAGAAGAATTATTTTTAGGATCCATAGGAGAAGTAATGAAAAAGATACGTAAAGCGGTATTTCCTGTTGCTGGGATGGGTACCCGTTTCCTACCCGCAACCAAGGCCAATCCTAAGGAGATGCTGCCGATAGTGGATAAGCCCCTGATTCAATATGCCGCTGAGGAGGCAGAAGAAGCGGGTGTGACATCACTGGTATTCGTCACAGGTAGAAACAAACGCTCCATCCCCGATCACTTTGACAAGGCATATGAATTAGAGAGTGAACTGAAGGAGGCGGGAAAGAGCGCGCTGTTGCAGAAGGTGCAGAATATCCTGCCTGCTGATGTGAGCTGCATCTATCTCAGGCAGGCAGAGGCCTTGGGGCTTGGGCATGCCGTGCTTTGTGCTGAATCTGTGGTGGCGGACGAGCCGTTTGCGGTAATTCTGGCGGATGATCTGATTCGTGGTGACGATGGTGTAGGTGCCATTGCTCAGATGGCCAAGGTATATGAGCGTTATCAGTGCAGTGTGATACTAGTAGAAGAGGTGCCACAAGACGAGACTGGCAGATACGGTATTGTTGAGGTGGAGGAGGATGATGGCGAGACTGCAATCATGACCTCCATCGTGGAAAAGCCGAGTCCGGAGGAGGCTCCATCCAATCTCGCGGTAGTTGGACGCTATATCCTTACGCCTCGCATCTTTGACCTAATCAAGCAGACAGGTGAGGGGGCCGGCGGAGAAATCCAGCTTACCGATGCCATTGCCGAGTTATTGAAGTATGAGAAGGTCCGGGTCTATCGGGTGAAAGGTAAACGTTATGACTGCGGTAGCAAGCTTGGTTATCTTGAGGCGACTGTCGAATATGGCTTGTCACATCAGGAGCTTGGGGATGATTTTCGTAATTATCTCAGTGAGTTATCTGAGAAGCTGTAAGAAAAAAGGCCGCATTTTTGCGGCCTTTTCACTATGTTGGTACTCCCTAGGGGATTCGGCCCTATAGTGAA
>JASFJX010000073.1:0-9794 GCA_050119385.1 Candidatus Thiodiazotropha sp.
CGTTCCCACGCTCCCGCGTGGGAACGCATACGGCGGGTAGAATATTAAAGCGTAGTACTGACGATCGCCAGATAGGCATTCCCACGCTGGAGCGTGGGAACGAGGATAAATAGCCACTATCAACATGACATATTAACCGGGCTGATTGCGAATCCGCATTGAGCTGTTCCTCAGACTGGCGAGAATAGTGTGATGAGATTGATTCACTCCACCTCCACTCGGCTCTCATTCTGGCTGTTACCCCTTTGCCTGGCCTGGCAGGGCTGTAGCGATGATGTATCTGAAGCGACCATGATCGATGAGCCCCCGGCATTGCTGATTGCTGCCGAAAACGGCGACCTCCCTACCCTCACCAAGCTGATCGAGGGTGATACCACAGCTATCGACGTAAAGGATGCCTGTTTTTGGACTCCCCTCATGAAAGCCGCATTGAACGGACACACTAAAGCGGTCGAGCGTCTGATAGTTGCTGGCGCGGATGTCAATCAAAAGGATAAAGGTGGTTATTCATCATTGATGTTGGCCGCATCGAACAATCACCCGGATATCATCGACCTGTTGATCAAAGCGGGTGCTGATATCAATCAAGTCGAGATGACGAAAGGATGGACCGCCTTGATCTGGGCATCTAAACAGGGGCACAAGGAAGCTGTAGAACGTCTGTTGGCGTACCAAGCAGATCAAAGCATTGCGGATTTCAGCGGAAAGCGCGCCATGGATTGGGCCAAGGAGAATCATTTTCAAGAGATCGCATCTCTACTGCAATAATCAGGTATGCAACGCCACAAGGTTGAGGAGATGACAATCGGTGCTTGGTTTAAGCAGAATATGCTAATCAACTGATCCAGATCATCACCCACTAACCCTGACAAATCTATCATATTGAATTAGGGTCGGCTGGATTTGTGTTAATAGGCCCTAGAAAGCTCCTATCTGTGATCGATCGTTTCTCAGGAGGGATCTCTCATGCCTCAGAATATTATCAATGACCAGGATCTTCGAGAAGCCATCAGCGGTCTGTCACCCGCCGAGCAGCGTGCGTTGGCTGGTAAGTTTGTCGCCAATGTCGGCCATTTAAGCCAAGATCCGCGTATCAGTCACGCCATCGATGTAACCGCTAATCCGAATATTTCCCAGGCGGAATTGGAGGAGGCCCATAAAACAATGAAGGCATTTGCGACACAAACCTACACTGCCTGTGGCAGCGATGCCGATTGGGCAGCACAGGCTGAACATTTTGTCGCGGCGGCTGCCGCAGCCTCACTCTCAAGCGACGACCAGAGCAGCGCACGCGGAGCATGGAAGGCCGCCATGCAGGCCCGAATGGCGAAAAATTGTGAAATGATTTTGAACGACGACGGCGGTGTCGCCAATGAGTCGGAAAAGCAGTACCAGATAGCCCAGCGCTTCCTCGAAGGTTTAGGCTAATTGCTATACCAGCCACCCCGCCTGATAGAAAGGCGGGATGGGATTCATCACGGTTTCACATGGAGACAGCAAGCCTGCTTCAGCGCTTACCATCCGCCAGGGTGATGCCGTCCAGTTCATCGATCAGCGAATCGCTGGTATGGGTTGCGCCCAGTTTGATCATCAGTCGGATATCATTGGCGGAATCGGCATAGGCCAGGGCATTCTCATAGCTGATGACACCCTCTTCGTAGAGCTGATAGAGATGCTGATCAAAAGTGATCATGCCGAGTTCGTTTGAACGCTTCATCAGCTCTTTGAGTTTGTGTATTTCGCCCTTGCGAATCATCTCTGCGGCCAATGGGGTATTCAACATCACCTCGACGGCAGCCCTCCGACCGTTACCATCCACCCGAGGGATCAGTTGTTGAGCCACGATTCCCTTGAGATTCAGGGAGATATCCATGAAGATCTGTTCTCTGGCATCCTCCGGAAAGAAGTGAATGATGCGATCCAGCGCCTGGTTGGCGTTGTTGGCATGCAGGGTCGAGAGGCAGAGATGCCCCGTCTCGGCAAAGGATATCGCATGCTCCATGGTCTCTCGGGTTCGTATCTCACCGATGAGGATGACATCCGGCGCTTGGCGCAGCGTATTCTTCAGGGCCACCTCGTAAGACTCGGTATCTATTCCCACTTCGCGCTGGGTTATGATGCACTTGTCGTGTTCGTGTATATACTCGATGGGATCTTCGATGCTGATAATGTGCCCATCACCCCTGGTATTCCGGTAACCAATCATGGCAGCCAGGGAGGTCGATTTACCGGTACCGGTGGCACCCACGAAGATCACCAGGCCACGCTTGACTATGGAGAGATCCTGCAGAATGGGCGGAAGATAGAGTGATTCCAGGGTGGGTATCTTGGTCTCGATACGGCGTAAAACCATGCCAACATTGTCACGCTGATAGAAACTGCTGACACGAAAACGACCCAGACCTTTCGCGCTGATGGCAAAATTACACTCTTTGGTCTCCTCGAACTCCTTCTGTTGCGCATCGGTCATGATGCTGTAGACCATCTCCTTGGTCTGCCTGGGCTTTAACGGTATCTTGTTGATTGGAAGGATCTTTCCATTTACCTTGATTGAAGGTTGCCGCCCCGCGGTTACAAACAGATCAGACGCCTTGTTTTTCACCACCAGGGTTAGTAGCGCGTTAAAATCCATAATCTATTCCTCATTGAGTCACATGCCAACCCGATGTGGTGTCAATCGCTATTCAAAGTAGCAGACGGCACCCGCAGACCAGGCTGAAGTCGAATAATCATACACCTGGAATATAATACAGAATTTAGAACTGATCCTTATTTTGTGCCTTGGCTTTGGCATCAAGACGACTTACCACACCCTTTTGCACCAGCTCCTTGAGCGCCTGGTCCATGGTCTGCATACCTGCCGCCTGGCCGGTCTGAATCGCTGAATACATCTGGGCAACCTTATCTTCACGGATCAGGTTACGAATCGCAGGCGTACCAATCATGATCTCCCATGCCGCAATTCGCCCACCACCGATCTTCTTCAGCAGGGTTTGCGCAATAACCGATCGCAGCGATTCTGAAAGCATCGAGCGCACCATCGCCTTCTCTCCCGCTGGAAATACGTCAATGATACGATCAATGGTCTTGGCTGCTGAACTGGTGTGCAGGGTACCGAATACCAAGTGACCGGTCTCAGCCGCAGTCAACGCCAGACGGATAGTTTCCAAATCACGCAGCTCGCCAACCAGAATGATATCCGGATCTTCACGCAGAGCAGACCGCAGCGCCTCGGAAAACCCCAGGGTGTCACGATGTACTTCACGCTGGTTGATCAGGCATTTCTTACTGGAGTGAACAAACTCGATCGGATCCTCGATGGTGAGGATATGGGAGTAGTCGTTGTCGTTCTTGTAATCCATCATAGCGGCCAGAGTGGTCGACTTTCCTGATCCGGTCGGCCCAGTCACCAGTACCAACCCTCGGGGTACATCTACGATATCCTTGAATGTGGAGGGGCAACCAAGCTCTTCCAGGGTCAGCACCTTGGAGGGGATGGTCCGAAAAACCGCTGACGCGCCGCGAGCCTGATTGAAGGCATTGACACGAAATCTCGCAAGACCGGGTATTTCGAAGGAGAAGTCATTTTCAAGGAATTCCTCGAAGTCCTTGCGCTGCTTATCATTCATGATGTCATACACAAGCGCGTGCACGACTTTGTGCTCGAGCGCAGGGACGTTGATACGTCTGATGTCACCGTCCACACGGATCATGGGCGGCAAACCAGCAGAGAGGTGTAAGTCTGATGCGTTATGCTTGACACTGAAAGCCAAAAGTTCAGCGATATCCATTCATTCCCCCATTCGAATTCTTAAGATTTGACGAAATTCTATACACTCTAGCGATCTTTCGCGATGATGGCATCTATTATTCCCTGGATTTTCGCTTTTCAGAGCTATCCATCCCAAAACTATATAAGTTTAGCTGTGTTGAGGCTAAAAATTAAGAAAGCGCATTATATATTTTGGGCACTTTTGCTTGAAATAACACCAACCAGACCTCATTTTGCAGGATACTATACGGTTGAACCCTACAAACAAACCAATCGCATAACTTAGAAGAAGTACTCAGCGTGACAGATCAGACACGAAACAGCCTACAACAGCTTTACCAAAAAGTGTTGGATAGAATTAAACAAGCGGAAATGGCATCTGAACGTATCCCGGGCAGCGTACAACTCCTCGCTGTCAGCAAAACCCGAAGTGCCGAAGAGATCGCCTTGCTGGCGGATCTCGGACAGCAACGCTTTGGAGAGAGCTATCTTCAGGAGGCGCTGACAAAAATCGACCAGCTGCGGGAGCGTAGACTGGAGTGGCATTTTATCGGACGTATCCAGAGCAACAAGACACGAGCGATTGCCGAGAACTTTGACTGGGTGCATAGTGTCGCCAGCCTTAAACACGCCACTCGCTTGAGTGATCAACGCCCCTCCGGCCTGCCACCCTTGAATATCTGTCTTCAGGTCAATACAAGCGGCGAAGCTAGCAAGGACGGCCACAGCGAGGAGGCCTTGAGAGAGCAGTTCGAGGCCTATACCGCACTCCCTAACTTACGTGTCAGGGGATTGATGACGATCCCCGCGCCTGTGGTAGAGGAAGCGGCTAAACATACCCCCTTAAAGCGGTTAAGATTACTGCGAGATGAGCTGAATAGCGCGCAATCACCGCTGGACACCCTCTCCATGGGTATGTCAGACGATCTCGAAGCCGCTATTGCCGAAGGCGCCACGATGGTTAGAATCGGCACCGCAATTTTCGGCCCACGGCAGTATAATCACTGAAATTCGTACCCATTCAACACAAATAAACAACAACGGCATGAGTAACAATAACATCACATTCATCGGTGGCGGCAACATGGCCACCAGTCTAATAAACGGCTTGATCGCCGACGGCTACGATAAGCAGCGTATCACAGTCAGCGATCCCGATGCTGAGAAACTGGCTCAATTGGCTGCCCGCTGCGGCATTCACACCCTATCGGACAACAACAGCGCAGTCAGCCAGGCAGAGGTAGTGGTATTGGCGGTCAAACCACAAGTGCTCAAGCAGGTGGCCCAGGATCTGGCTGAAACCATACAGCAGATTAAACCGCTAGTGATATCCATCGTTGCCGGCGTCAAGGAGGCTCATCTGCGAAATTGGCTTGGTGGTGAGGTGGCCCTGGTACGCAGCATGCCGAATACCCCAGCCATGATTCAGTCTGGGGCCACAGGTCTTCACGCCGGCCCGGAGGTGAGCAATGTTCAGCGAAGCCAGGCGGAAAGTATACTGCGGGCAGTGGGACTCACGCGCTGGGTTGAGGACGAATCCATGATGGATGCGGTGACAGCGGTCTCCGGTAGTGGACCCGCCTATTTTTTTCTCGTCATGGAAGCGATCGAAGCCACGGCCTGCAAGATGGGTCTTGATGAGGATACGGCCCGCTTACTTACCCTGCAGACGGCCCTGGGCGCGGCACGAATGGCCCTGGAAAGCAGTGACTCTCCCGCAATTTTGCGGCAAAAGGTCACCTCTCCGGGTGGCACCACAGAGCGCGCACTGGAAATTCTCGAGGAGGGTGAGCTACGCACCCTGTTCGACAATGCCTTACAAGGGGCTAGAGAGCGCTCGGCAGAGCTTTCAAAGATGCTGGGAGAACTATAATGGGAAGCAGCTACCTTGCCAATCCACTCGTCTTCCTGGTACAAACCTTGTTCGGGCTCTATATCCTGGCCGTCATGCTACGCTTTCTGCTGCAACTGGTGAGAGCGGACTTCTACAACCCTATCTCCCAGTTTCTGGTTAAAGCGACGAATCCCCCATTGAAGCCTCTTCGGCGTATCATTCCTGGCATTGGCGGCATTGACCTCTCTTCACTCATGCTTGCCTGGCTGCTCAAAGCCATCGAGCTGTTCCTTGTCCTTAGTATCACTGGAAACAGCATCAACCTGATCGCACCTTTTATCTGGGCCATACCTGAGTTGGTGGAATTACTCATCAATATCTACCTCTTTGGGATCTTGATTCAAGTTATCCTCAGTTGGGTGAATCCCGGCAGCTACAACCCGGCAACAGCCTTGCTCTACAGCCTGACCGGCCCCTTGATGCGACCGGCGCAGAAAATTCTGCCACCGATGGGCGGCATCGACCTCTCACCCATGCTGGTCATGATCGGCCTGATACTGCTGAAGATGCTGCTGTTGCCTCCATTACTCCATCTAACAAGCAGTCCTTTTCTGTGACCTGGTATCGCTGGGATCAGAGTGACCTGATCCTCCATCTGCGCATTCAGCCCAAGGCGTCACGGGATGCCTTGATCGGTCCTTATGGTGAAAATGAGTACAAAATCGCCATTACAGCACCCCCGGTGGACGGCAAGGCGAATCATCATCTATTGAAGTTCCTCGCCAAGACATTTGGTATTCCAACCTCCCGAATCGAATTGATCACGGGAAAGAGCTCCCGCAGTAAGACGGTACGGTTAAAGTCCCCTCGACTATTGCCGATAGACTTTGAAGATTAAATATCCTGGATATGGCGTCATCGGCACAGCTCGCGTATCATTGCGCTTTAAGCTGAAAAAATAGATAACAGCCTGTTCCGTCATCATTTTTTAGGGCTATGGCATGGAAAAAGTAAGATTTCAAGAACAGTTAAAGGCCTACGAACAATGGAAAACCGATGTCATTAACACCATTGAGGAGTATGGTCCCTGGCTGGAAGAGAACGGGATGTCCTCTGCGGATATCGAACACCGCATCGAAGATACCCTGAGCACCCTCAAGGGCGACAAACTGACCATCGCCTTTGTCGCCGAATTCTCCCGTGGTAAAACTGAACTGATCAATGCCATCTTCTTTGCCGACTACGGCAAGCGCCTGCTCCCATCCGATGCCGGCCGTACGACCATGTGCCCCACAGAGATCTTCTACGATGATGTGCGTAATGAAGCTTATGTCAGGCTATTGCCCATTGAGACACGCCTGCAGGACACAACATTGAGTCAGTTACGCAACGAGATCAAGCAGTGGGTCCACTACCCTCTTGAGATCAACTCAACTGAGCAGATGCAAGCAGCGCTGAGTGAGGTCATTCAGACCAAAACGGTTACCCTGGAGGAAGCCAAACATCTTGGACTCTATAACCAGGAACTACATCCCCATCAACAGGTACCACCGGAAACCGTAGAGATACCCAAGTGGCGCCACGCCATGATCAGCTTTCCTCACGAGATGCTCAAAAAGGGGCTCACCATACTGGATACGCCCGGACTCAACGCACTGGGCACAGAGCCAGAACTGACCTTGAACATGCTGCCGGCCGCCCAGGCGATACTGTTTGTGCTTGGCGCCGATACAGGTGTGACGCGTAGCGACATGGAGATCTGGCAACATCACGTGAAGGGTTTCCAGAGTGGGCGTCAACGTGGATTGATGGTGGTTCTGAACAAGATCGACACCTTGTGGGACGATCTGCGTGAACACGAGGATATCCACGAAGCCATTCGTAACCAACAGAACGATACAGCGGTAATGCTAGGTGTGGAATCCAAGGCGGTTTTTCCAATCTCAGCACAGAAAGGTCTGCTGGCCAAGATCAAAAACGAACCCAATCTGCTCGACAAAAGCGGCCTGTTGGATCTTGAAAACTATCTGGGTCAGGATGTACTGAACATTAAACAACAGATCGTGCTCGACACCATCAGTTCCGATGTCGGTCAAATGCTGGACAACAGCCGCAGTATGCTGTCAGGCAAACTAAACGAGACCAAATATCAACTCGAAGAACTGGAGGAGTTGAGCGATAAAAGCGATGATGTCATCAACAATCTGATGGAGAAGACCCGTAGCGAACAGGCGCAGTATCTCCGTGATGTGGACATATTCCAGCAGAGTCGAAAACAGCTCAAACAGCAAGCGGACACGCTATCCAGAATTCTAAGCCTGAGTCAACTCGACGAAACCATCATCAAATGCAGGAAGGAGATGACCAACACCTGGACGACGAGTGGCATGAAGTCCTCAATGAAAGGTCTGTTCGATGAGACACGCCGCACCATGCTCCAAGTCGTCTCGCAAAGCGAACAGACCCGTAAATTGATCCGTTCCATCTATCGTAAATTCCAAAATGAACACGGCTTCGCTGTTGTACAGCCAAAGATGTTCTCAATCGTAAAATACAGGGTTGAACTGGAACTACTGCATCAAGAGGCGGAGATCTTTCGGAATAGTCCGGTTACTGCCATGATGGAACAGAACTTTGTCGTCAAACGTTTCTTCACAGCACTCGTTAAAAGAGCCCGTGATATCTTCCAACGGGCTAACAGCGAGATCAATAAATGGATCATTAGTGCACTCGAGCCCTTGGTAATGCAGATCAAGGATCACAAGGAGATGATGGAGAAACGCCTCAACAACCTGCAGAAGATAGGGCAATCGCGCAACACCCTGCAATACCGTATCCTCGAACTACAGGAGCAGTATACCGAATTGGCTCGCCAATTGACCTCGTTGCGTAACATGTCCAACAGGATCAGCAATAACCGTCCGTTACATCACGGTCAACGCCAGAAACCCAAGTTGGTGAAACAAACCGCCTCCTGAGGCTATCTTCAACAGTGTAGTGTAATGTGATTTGTCAAAATATGCTGCTAACTAGTTATTTTACAAATCATTAAATAAACAATACCGCGGTAATTGCCGGGCATTCAAACTGTCCGCTTCACCCCTTTACACTGATCGTCTACACTGAGACTACAATATGGACCGGCCATCCAGGCCGGCATCTCACTAGGAGGAGTTTGTTGATGTCTGTTACCAAAAACGTCTTTATCTTGATTTTCTTTTTCTTGTTGGCCAGCACCGGTTGGGCGGAAAACAGTACCTCGATACCCGGTTTCACCATTCACCACAACGCCATCCCCACTGCCTCACTGGAACCCGCTATAGCGAAACAATACGGTATTCAGCGCAGTAAGTACCGGGGTATGTTGAATGTCAGTGTCATCAAGTCCGTAGAGGGTACGACGGGTGAATCATCCGAAGCCGTTATATTGGCCAAGGCAAACAATATACGCGGACAGCTGATCAGCATTCCGATGCGAAAAATCACTGAAGGTGATGCTATCTACTATATTGGTGAGTTCCGTATCACCAACCAAGAGACACTCAACTTTGAGATCCAGGTTAAACCGAAAGGTGAAACCCGTTACTACACAGCAAGGTTGTCACAGGAATTTTTTATCGATTGATCTTCAGCGACAGGTTTTGCGGCGTTTGACTCATTAGGACTCTACGAACCGTACAGGAGAGCGGTTCTTACCTTCACATCGCTCTTACAAGGGTCACTACGCCAAATAGAATAACAATCAATCCTGCGCCTCGTCTGACGCGGATATCCTTCAACCAACGAGCAAGACTACCGGCCAACACCCCCATTAAGAACAGATTGGGCAGCGTGCCAAGGCCGAAGGCAAGCATCAACCCCGCCCCTTTTGCCACACTGCCGGCCGACACTGTCCAGACCAGCATGCTGTAAACCAATCCACAGGGGATCCACCCCCAGACCAAGCCGAGAATCCACGCCTGACCAGGCGACTTAACGGGTAATAACCTGCGGGCGACGGGTTCTATCTTGGTCCACAATCGATTTCCCAAGCGCTCGATCCTGGCTAATCCTGTCCACCATCCCCCCAGATAGAGCCCGAGCAAGATCATGAAAACACCGGCAATGACCAACAATACCTGCTGTGCGACATAGACTGGCACCGCCTGTGTCAACAATACCCCCAGGCCGCCCATGACGGCACCGGCG
>JASFJX010000074.1:0-9723 GCA_050119385.1 Candidatus Thiodiazotropha sp.
TCCCTGTATAGTGGATGCGGACGGTATCACCCTGCTTGACTTGCCTCATAATTGGCCTCTTGCTGAATAGTGGTTGTGCGAATAGGTTAATTATCACACAGATTCACAGCAAGGTTCTGGATTGGTGTCATTTAATTGAAAAAAAATCTCCTCTGGCAGCCTTGACTCACAGCATTTTCGCTCTATTATTAGCACTCGGTTCTGGTGAGTGCTAACAGCCTCGCCCGGTAGGAAAGAGCCCAATTTTAATTTTTTAAGAAAAACCCACTTAATATTGAGGAGAATCATTCGATGAATATTCGTCCGCTGCACGATCGCGTGATCGTTCGTCGTAAGGAAGAGGAACGTACCAGCCCGGGTGGCATTGTGCTTCCTGATGCAGCTACCGAGAAACCCGTTCTTGGTGAAGTACTTGCTGTCGGCAATGGTAAGGTCACCGATAGCGGTGAAAACCGGCCGTTAGATGTCAAAGTCGGAGATAAGGTCCTGTTTGGCAAATACTCCGGTACTGAAGTGAAGTTGGGTGGTGAGGAAGTTCTCGTCATGCGTGAAGAAGACATCATGGGTGTGATCGAAGACTAAGCCCTGAATTTTCCAACACAGAACGATACAGGCAAGGCCTGGTGAAGATTCTCAACATTTACCCAAGGAATTAAGACATGAGTGCAAAAGAAGTACAATTTGGTGATGACGCCCGTCAACGTATGATCAAGGGGGTCAATATTCTGGCCAACGCTGTAAAAGTAACCCTTGGCCCTAAAGGTCGTAATGTAGTGCTGGAGAAGAGTTTCGGTGCTCCGACCGTGACTAAAGACGGTGTCTCCGTGGCCAAGGAGATAGAACTCTCCGATAAGTTTGAAAATATGGGTGCGCAGATGGTGAAAGAGGTCTCTTCTCAGACCTCTGACGTGGCTGGTGACGGTACCACAACCGCAACCGTCCTGGCCCAGGCCATGGTGCGCGAAGGCCTGAAGGCTGTTGCCGCGGGCATGAATCCGATGGATCTCAAGCGTGGTATCGACAAGGCTGTTTTGGCGGCAGTGGAAGAGCTGAAATCGATCTCGCGTCCCTGTTCGGATGATAAGGAAATTGCCCAAGTTGGTACCATCTCTGCAAACTCCGATGTCAATATCGGTGACATCATTGCCGAGGCGATGCAGAAAGTAGGAAAAGAGGGTGTTATTACCGTGGAAGAGGGCTCCGCTCTGCAGAACGAGCTGGATGTGGTAGAAGGCATGCAGTTTGATCGTGGCTACCTCTCACCCTACTTCGTTACCAATCAACAGAATCAGTCGGCCGAACTGGAAGACCCCTATATATTGCTGCATGACAAGAAGATCTCGAATATCCGCGATCTTCTGCCGGTGCTGGAAGGTGTGGCCAAGGCCAGTAAACCACTGTTGATCATTGCCGAGGATGTGGAGGGCGAGGCCCTGGCCACCCTGGTAGTCAATAATCTGCGTGGTATCGTTAAAGTGACTGCGGTGAAAGCGCCTGGATTCGGTGATCGCCGTAAAGCCATGTTGCAGGATATCGCAATCCTTACCGGTGGCACTGTGATCTCGGAAGAGGTCGGTCTCTCTCTGGAGAAGGCTACATTGGATGATTTGGGTAACGCCAAAAAAGTTACCATCTCTAAAGAGGAGACAACCATCATCGACGGCGCCGGTGTTGAGGGCGACATCAAGGCCCGTGTCGAGCAGATTCGCGCCCAGATAGAGGAGACCTCCTCCGACTACGATCGTGAAAAACTGCAGGAGCGTGTAGCCAAGTTGGCTGGCGGTGTAGCCGTGATCAAGGTTGGCGCAGCCACTGAAGTTGAGATGAAAGAGAAAAAGGCGCGTGTCGAGGATGCCCTGCACGCTACCCGGGCTGCTGTCGAAGAGGGTATCGTACCCGGTGGCGGTGTCGCGCTGGTGCGTTCGCTGCAAGCGATCGAAAAGCTGACGGGTGAAAATCACGATCAGGATGTGGGTATCGCCATAGCCTGCCGTGCCATGGAAGAGCCGCTGCGACAGATCGTTGCCAATGCGGGTGGCGAGCCCTCAGTGGTGCTGGACAAGGTGCGCCTCGGTGAGGGCAACTTTGGTTTCAACGCCAGCAATGACGAGTACGGCGATATGATGGAGATGGGTATCCTCGATCCGACCAAGGTTACCCGTTATGCATTACAGAATGCCTCTTCTGTGGCTGGCCTGATGGTTACCACCGAATGCATGGTGGCTGAAGAGCCAAAAGACGAATCCGCTGCACCCTCAATGGGTGATATGGGTGGCATGGGCGGCATGGGTGGTATGGGCGGCATGATGTAAACGCCCCTTTCCAATCCGAAGCCGCATGATAAGCCCCGCACTTTGAAAGGTGCGGGGCTTTTTTTATTTTTTGAGGTCAGGTATTCACTGATTGCACCGCAAGCAACTTTGACAGGGCCTATAATATTTTCAGGGAGTACAAATACTAACCAGAGGGAAGGTAGTATGTTTCGGAATATCGGTATCTCACTGCGATTTGTCATCGCAACAGTTTTGGCGGTCACCATTGTTCTTGCCATCACCCTTTCAATCAGCTTCAACTACATGGGTGGGATTCTGCATACGGCGGAAGAGAATGAGATGCAAGAGATCTTTGAGACCCTGGTGGCGGGGATCGAGTCTGAGGGTCGGCTGGCAAAGGTCATGAGCGCCCTGGTTGCGGGCATTCCCGAAGTACAGGAGTATTTCGCCGCCCGAGATCGAGGTGCCCTTGAAGCACTCTTCGTCCCAGGATTCCAGGCACTCAAAAAAGCCTATGGTGTACGCCAGTTTCAGTTTCATGAACCGCCTGCAACCTCTTTTTTGCGGGTCCATAAGCCAGCCAAGTTCGGTGATGACCTCTCCACATTCCGTCTTACTGTAGTAGAAGGCAATAGGAGCAGAAAAGCGATTCAGGGCCTGGAAGTGGGGGTCGCCGGGCTCGGCGTAAGAGGCTTGGTGCCGGTCAGTTATGCGGGGGAGCATATTGGTACCGTAGAGTTCGGCATGTCATTTGGTCAGGCGTTTTTCGATGAATATTCCAAAAATCATGAGATTGAGCTTGAGCTCTACATCAATCGTGATGGCAGAATGGATCGATTTGCATCGACCATGGAGGGTAACGATCTGGTCTCTACGGAGCAGATGAAGGGGCTTGGTCGCGGTCAGCACCTCTTTGCTACAGGGGAGTTGAAGGGGAATCCGGTTGCCTACTATGCGGCACCGGTGGAGAACTACTCCGGAGAGCCTATTGGTGTTCTGGTCGTGGCAAAAGACCGTCTCTATTTCGCGGACTCGATTTCCAGCCTGCAGTGGATGGTGTTTGGTTTGGGACTGCTCTCTATGTTGGTGATTGGTGTTTTGGTCTGGCTGATCAGCCTTGGTGTGGTAAGGCCGATCAGCGAAGCTGCTGTAGTGATGGAGGGTATTGCCTCAACTAAAGGGGATCTGACCGTACGCATGGATGAGTCGGGGGCTGACGAGGTGGCGAGGTTATCAAGGGCCTACAATCGTTTTGCGGAAAAAATAGAGGGGGTGGTCCGAAAGGTCGATAGCGCTACAGGAAATCTTAGTGTACAGGTCGGCGAATTCGCTGCTTTGGCGGAACATGCAAAAGTTGGCATCACTAAGCAGCGTGAACAGACAACCCATGTGGCGACGGCGATGACACAGATGTCAGCCACGGTGCATGAAGTCGCACAGAACACCGCCCAGACGGCTGAAGCCGCACGCCAAGCCGACCTGCAGGCCAATAGCGGACAGGAAGTGGTAAATGATGTAACCCGCAGTATCAATGCGTTGGCTTCAGACGTAGGCAAGGCAGTGGAGACAGTGCAACATGTCGCGCAGGATAGTGAGCGTATTGGTTCAGTACTTGATGTAATACGTGGTATAGCGGATCAGACCAACCTGTTGGCACTGAATGCTGCCATCGAGGCGGCACGTGCCGGTGAGCAGGGGCGGGGTTTTGCTGTTGTGGCCGATGAGGTGAGAACCCTTGCTAAGCGTACCCAGGACTCCACCAAGGAGATCCAGGAGATGATCGAGAGCCTGCAGAGTGGTGTGCACAAAACCGTGACAGTAATGGAGACCAGTCAGCAGCAGGCTGCCGAGAGCGTGGAGCAGGCCGGTCGTGCCCATGATTCTCTGAGGGAGATTACGCAGGTAATCGACACCATCTCTCAAATGAGTTCACAAATCGCAACCGCTGCCGAGGAGCAAAGCACAGTGGCGGAAGATATCAACCGCAATATCGTTGATATCACCCATGTAGCGGAAACGACCGCTCAGGAGTCGGTCAAGAGTTATGATGCGAGTGAGTCGATGTCGAGAGAGGTCGATCTTTTGGGGGGGTTGCTGTCGGAGTTTCATATTGGCGATTCTCACTCGACCCATTTGCAGCAGGCGATGGTCGCGCATCTGAGCTGGAAGACCAAGCTGCGGGGTTTTCTCGATGGCAAGGGATCACTGGATGAGCGGGTCGCTTTTGACCATACTGCCTGTGGATTCGGTGTCTGGTATGAAAATGTGGGGCGTAAGGAGTTGTCCCACATCAGGGAAATCAATGAGATCGAAAAACCCCATCGAGAACTGCATCAGTTGATAAAGCGCATAGTCGATTTAAAGAAACAGGGAGACATGGAGGCCGCCGAGAGGGAGTATCAGCGAGTCGCGCCCCTGTCTGAAACAATCGTCACGATGATACAGGCGATAAAAAACAAAATAGATTGAGCATTCGCGGTTCGAAATTTGGCTAGGGATTGCTGCTTCTCGTTCCCACGCTCCAGCGTGGGAATGCCTACCTGACAATCATCAGTGTTACACATAGATATTTTACCCGCCGTATGCGTTCCCACGCGGGAGCGTGGGAACGAGGTATCATCGCGTTCCCGGGTGAAACACTCGGGCTGAGGAAAAAACTGTTAGACTGACTATTCATAGGGACTGGTAGCTGGCTGGGATCGAAAGAAGTCCAACTGGTGTGATGAATTGAATGGTACCAGCCTGAATCTGATATGGGTTTGTGCGTGAATCTGCAACAAGAGACAGAAAAACAGTGGCAGCAGTGGCGACAGAAGCTGAATGAAGCGGGCCTGCCGATACCCCGGGAGGCTGAGTTTCATCAGATCGCGTTGACTGTCTGGGAGGCGAGCGATTATGTGGTTCAGTGCGCCATGCGAAATTTGGAACTACTGCCGGAGCTCTATCGACAGGGGGACTTGAACAAGTCTTTCAACGAGGGTGAGATGGCGCAGCGTCTTGCGACCATTTTGCAGAGTGTCAACGATGAAGAAGGCCTCTCGGTCGCGCTCAGGAATTTTCGCCGCCGTCAGATGGTGCGCATCATCTGGCGTGATCTTGCCCGATTGGCCCCACTGGATGAAACCCTGGAGGATCTTTCGGCACTGGCGGACAGTTGTATCGACTGGGCACTGCGGAAACTATATGTCTGGTTATCTGATCAGATGGGCACGCCGCGTAATGAGCAGGGTGAAGCCCAGCCCCTGGTGGTTCTGGGAATGGGCAAACTGGGGGCCAGGGAACTCAACCTCTCATCCGATATCGATCTGATCTTCGCCTATCCGGAAGCCGGCCATACCGACGGAGTCCGGCAACTGACCAATGAACAGTTTTTTATCCGTCTTTGCCAGCGCCTGGTCCAGGTGCTCGACAATCACACCGGCGATGGATTTGTTTTCAGAGTGGATACCCGGCTGCGTCCCTTTGGCAGTGTCGGGCCCCTTGCCATGAGTTTCGCCGCCATGGAGAGCTACTATGGCTCACAGGGACGGGAGTGGGAACGTTACGCCATGATCAAGGCGCGTGTGGTCGCGGGTGATCAACATGCCGGGGATGAGTTGATGGCCCTGTTGCGCCCCTTCGTCTATCGACGATATCTCGATTTCGGGGCCATCGAATCGCTGCGCGAGATGAAGCAGTTGATCAGCAACGAGCTACACAAAAAAGGCATGGAGGCCAATATCAAGCTGGGTCCGGGAGGGATCCGCGAGATTGAATTTATTGGTCAGGCCTTTCAGCTTATCCGAGGAGGGCGTGACAAGGCGTTGCAGATCCGACCTATATTACTGGTCCTGCAATGCCTGCAGGAGAGGGGGTTGTTACCCCAGTACACGGTACAAGAGCTGAGTGAGGCCTACCGTTACCTGCGACTGGTGGAGAACCGTCTGCAGGCATGGCAGGACAGACAGACCCATCTCTTACCTGACGACGAAGCGGGCAGGCTGCGTTTGGCGCGTTCCATGGGATATACCAGCTGGGATGCGTTTTTCAGCCAGCTTGAACACTACCGTAGGCGGGTTCAGGAGCAGTTCGACATGGTGTTTGCCGCACCGCAGACATCGAGTGACGAGGAGAGTCAGCCCCTCACCGGGGTCTGGCATGACAGTGTCGACCAAGAGCAGGCAATCACAGCCCTGGAGACGGTAGGCTTCAAGCGGGGTGAGGCGGCTCTGCAGCAGTTATATACCTTTCGTGGCAGCCACGCCTATCGCCGCCTCAGTACCAAGGGGCGGGAGCGGCTCGATCAATTGATGCCGCTGCTGCTGGAGGCGGTGGGACGATCGGAATGGGCTGACGATGCGCTACACCGGGTGATCGGCCTGCTCGAAGCGATCACCCAGCGCACCGCCTACATTGCGTTACTGGTGGAAAATCCATTGGTACTCTCCCAATTGGTCAAGCTTACGGCGGTCAGCCCCTGGGTTGCCAATATGCTGACCCGGCACCCCATTCTGTTAGATGAACTGCTCGATCCGAGGCGACTCTACTCCCCGCTTAAACGGGATGAGCTGAGTGTGGAACTGGCCGATCAGCTCTCGCGTATCGATGAGGATGACCTGGAGAGTCAGATGGAGTTGCTGCGCCTCTTCGCCCAGAGTAACAGGCTGCGGGTGGCGGCGGCGGACATTGCCGAACAGATTCCTTTGATGGTGGTCAGTGACTATCTTACCTGGATTGCGGAAAGCGTCATCGAGCAGGTGATTCGGCTTACCTACCGGGAGTTGGTACGACGCCATGGCCGTCCTCCGGGGTTGGCCCAGGATGAGACCGGCTTCGCGGTTGTAGGCTACGGCAAACTCGGCGGTATCGAATTGGGTTTCGGTTCCGACCTGGATATGGTCTTCCTGCATGGCTGTGCCGACAGGAATGCCTTCACGGATGGTGACAAGCCGGTTTCCGTGGATGTTTTCTATGCCCGAATGGCGCAACGCTTCATTCACATCATGACGACGCGCACCCCCTCTGGCATTCTCTACGATGTGGATATGCGTCTGCGTCCCAACGGCAACTCCGGGATGATGGTCAGTTCCCTCGAAACCTTCGAGACCTACCAACACAACAGTGCCTGGACCTGGGAGCACCAAGCGCTGGTGAGGGCGCGTGTCGTGGCGGGGGACAAGCGGGTTCAAGATAGATTCGAGGCGGTCCGTCGCGCGGTGCTCAGTAAGAAGCGCGATCCTGCTCAATTGCAGGCTGAAGTGGTTGATATGCGTGAGAAGATGCGGGTTAATCTGGATAAGAGTCATCAGGATCGATTTGACCTCAAGCAGGGAACCGGCGGTATCGTCGATATAGAATTTATGGTTCAATACACGGTCCTCCAGTGGGCGCATGACTATCCTGATCTCCTGGTCTGGACAGACAACATCCGTCTACTGGAGACCATGAGCAAGCTCGGCCTGTTGAACGATTATGCGGCGGAGCGGATGATGGGGATCTACAAGGTATTGCGCGCGGCCTACCATCGCAGCGCGCTACAGGATCTGCCGGCTCTGATCGAGGGAGAGAAGCTTACCGATGAGCGGGCGCTGGTGCAGGACATCTGGTCCTGTCTGATGCGAAACAAAAAGACTGAACGAGAGATGTTTCAATGATGTCGACAATGGCAGACCGTGACGGTGTCATCTGGCTGGATGGCAAGATGGTTCCCTGGCGTGAAGCTAAGACCCATGTACTGACCCATACACTGCACTATGGCATGGGGGTTTTCGAAGGTGTGCGGGCGTACCATGCAGAGAAGGGTACCGCCATCTTCCGCCTGCAGGAGCATACCGATCGGTTGTTTCGTTCCGCGCATATTTTGAATATGCCGATGACTTTCGACCGTGAGACCCTCAATCAGGCGCAACTGGCAGCGGTGAGAGAGAATGATCTCGATTCCGCCTATATCCGCCCGATGTGTTTCTACGGTTCCGAGGGGATGGGACTCAGGGCCGATAATCTCAAAGTGCACTGCATGGTGGCCGCTTGGGAGTGGGGCGCCTACCTGGGGGCGGAGAACATGGAGAAGGGTATCCGCATCCGTGTCTCCTCGTTCACTCGCCACCATGTCAATATCACCATGTGCCGGGCCAAGGCGAACGGTAATTATATGAACTCCATGATGGCGCTTCAGGAGGCGTTGCATGACGGTTACGATGAAGCCTTGATGTTGGACGCCGAGGGCTATGTCATGGAGGGCTCGGGGGAGAATATCTTTATTGTGAGAGATGGTGTTATCTACACTCCGGACCTGACATCGGCACTGGATGGCATTACGCGCAAGACGGTCATCATGCTCGCACAAGAGCGAGGCTACCAGGTTGTCGAGAAGCGTATAACCCGGGATGAGGTCTATATTGCCGATGAGGCGTTCTTCACCGGTACCGCTGCCGAGGTGACACCGATACGCGAGGTGGATAATCGACCTATCGGCAACGGTGGCCGTGGTCCGATTACGGAAATCTTACAAAAAGACTATTTCGATCTGGTTCACGGGCGTCTTGCATCCCATCCGGAATGGCTCGCGTATGTCTGATCAGGAGTATTGAGGATGACACAAACAGAGACTCAAACAACAAAGCAGGAAATCCAGAAGGTCACGCGAAAAGATCTGCCTCTGAGTTGTCCGAGACCAGGAGAGGCCTTGGCCGGATTACACCCACGGGTTTATCTTCCCATCGAAAAAACCGGCAGTGCGGTCTGCCCCTATTGCGGGGCCCGCTATCAGCTAACCGAGTGATAGAGGATTTCCTGCAGGTTGACGCTGTGCATACCTGGTACATAAGCAAGTATTAGTCATTTTTATTTATGCCGGATGGTATGCACGATAATCGATCCTTAGGCTGTTTTAAGTTGACAGCAATTCGCTATGCCTAAATTCAGTGTATTGACTTGGGTTGTAATAATCGTTGCACAAGTGACTTATGGTTTGCTGGTCTATGCGATGACTCGGAGCTACTATGAAGGTGCAGGCGTTGCAGTCAGTCATACTCCCGCTGTTGTCCCCGAGGAGACTGCCCATCCTCAAGTAGGTTCGTTCGGGTCGACACTGCAGCCCAGGATGAATATACAACCATCCGCTGAAGCGCTGGCTACTGAAGATCCGGCATTGATCGCGCGTCTGGCGGATGATTACTTCAGGCAAAAAGAGTATCCCCAAGCGATTGAGTTATACGAGCGTGCCTTGAAGATCGACCCTGACGATGTGGAATCCTATAACGATTTAGGATTATCGCTATTCTATATCGGTCAATCCCAACGGGCGGTTAACGTATTGCAAACCGGTGTCGCCAAGCAGCCCAGTTTTCAACGGATTCAGTTGACTTTAGGGTTCGTTCAGGCACAAACAGGCAACAAGCAGGCAGCATCGACTGCGTTCAAAAAGGCGATAGCGTTGGATTCCGAGAATAGCGTGGGTCAGGAAGCCAAA
>JASFJX010000075.1:0-9719 GCA_050119385.1 Candidatus Thiodiazotropha sp.
GTGCCTATCTGGGAATGATGCTGCATCTCAGTCGTGGCGAGATCATCGATCAACGCGCAATCCTTCGCCGCCTGGCGGAGCTGCAGTACAAGCGCAACGATGTGGAGTTGCATCGTGCCACTTTTCGCGTGCGCGGTGAGGTGATCGATATCTATCCGGCGGAATCGGACGCCGAAGCGGTGCGGGTGGAGCTGTTTGATGACGAGATAGAGAATCTCTCCCTGTTCGATCCCCTCACCGGCGAGATCAAGCGCAAGGTGCCTCGCTACTCGGTCTATCCCAAGAGCCACTATGTGACACCGCGGGAGACGCTGCTAAAGGCGGTGGATCAGATTAAACAGGAACTACAACTGCGAATGAAACAGTTGGATGCGGCGAATAAACTGGTGGAGGCGCAACGTCTCGATCAGCGTACCCGCTTTGACGTCGAGATGATCACCGAGTTGGGTTACTGTTCCGGTATTGAGAACTACTCCCGCTATCTCTCCGGCAGGGCTGCCGGTGAGCCGCCTCCGACCCTGTTCGACTACCTGCCCGATGAGGCCTTGCTGGTAGTGGATGAGAGTCATGTCACCATCCCTCAACTCGGCGGTATGTATCGCGGTGACCGGTCGCGCAAGGAGACGCTGGTGGAGTATGGTTTCCGTCTTCCGTCCGCCCTCGACAACCGGCCGCTGCGCTTTGAAGAGTTCGAGTATCGTGCCCCTCAGACTATCTATGTCAGCGCGACACCTCGTGACTATGAGATCGACCACTCTGGCGCTATCGTCGAGCAGGTGGTACGTCCAACCGGTCTTGTCGATCCCCAGCTGGAAGTGAGGCCGGCGAGCACCCAGGTCGATGATCTTCTCTCCGAGATACGCTTGCGAGTAGCGCAGGAAGAGCGTGTCCTGGTGACCACCCTGACCAAACGCATGGCGGAGGATCTCACCGACTATCTCGGTGATCACGATGTGCGTGTGCGTTATCTCCATTCTGATATCGATACGGTGGAGCGGGTGGAGATCATCCGTGATCTGCGCCTGGGTGAGTTCGATGTGTTGGTCGGTATCAATCTGCTGCGTGAGGGACTGGACATGCCGGAGGTCTCTCTGGTGGCTATCCTGGACGCGGATAAAGAGGGCTTCCTGCGTTCCGAAGGATCCCTGATCCAAACCATCGGGCGTGCCGCACGCAATGCCAACGGCATGGCCATAATGTATGCGGATAAGGTTACCGGCTCAATGGAACGGGCGATCGATGAGACCAATCGTCGGCGGGCGAAGCAGATCGAATATAACCAGGCCCATGGCATCACACCTCAGACTATTCTGAAATCGATCTCGGACATCATGGAGACCGCCTATCCTGGCGGACAGATCAGTGCCAAGCGTTATGCCCGGGTGGCGGAGGAGGAGCTGGAGTACGCCGGCCTTTCAGCAGCGCAGATGGCAAAGCGAATCCAGCAATTGGAGCAACAGATGTATCGCCATGCCCAGGATCTTGAGTTCGAGGAGGCGGCTAAGATCCGCGATCAGATCAAGAGTCTGCAGGACCGGGGATTGGTGGTGTGACCGGCAATCAGAAGGGAAATATAAAGTATCTAAAATAGATACTTGAATTATCTCGGGTTTCTTCTAGTATTAAAACAATAGTTAATTATCACATGGTTGCAGACCTAAGAAGGTAAAGACACTGGGGCGGCAGTACTGAATATGGGCGATGTTCAAGATATGCTCAGTGATATTCGGGCAGAAGCCGACTATGTCTGTCGTATGACCGGTCTGAACAACCTCAACGATCATGTTCTGGCCGCTATGAGTCGAGTGCCAAGACAGCGTTTTGTCAACAAATCATTTCGCTCCCACGCCTTTGAAAACAGTCCATTGCCTATCGACAAAGGGCAAACCATTTCGCAACCTTTCATCGTTGCTCTGATGACCGATCTCATAGCACCGCAAAAGGGCGACAAGATCCTCGAAGTAGGTACTGGCTCTGGCTACCAGACCGCGGTATTAGCGGAACTGGTCGATGGTCTTTACAGCATAGAGATTATTCCGGAATTGGCAAAAAAGTCCCGCCGTCGCCTGGAAAAAGCGGGTTATACCAACATTAGCTTCAAGGTTGGCGACGGTTACTATGGATGGTCGGACATGGCGCCCTTCGATGCTATTTTGGTGACTGCCGCTGTGGAGCATATCCCTCAACCGCTGGTCGATCAGCTTGCGCCGGGCGGACGTCTGGTCCTGCCGGTGGGTGAGCGGCGTTACAGCCAGGATCTGATTCTGTTGAAGAAGGATCACGCCGGGACCATCGATATTTCCAGACTGCTCCCTGTCTCTTTTATGCCCCTTAGTGGAGCGCATTGATACCTCTTTGCCACAGTTGGGTGGGTAAAGGGACAACGCAAATTCATTCAATAGATTCACGGGGTTGCAAAAGATATAGCGCAGCCTGTATGATGCGCCGTCTCGAAGGCGCGTAGCTCAGTTGGTTAGAGCGCTACCTTGACATGGTAGAGGTCGTTGGTTCGACTCCAATCGCGCCTACCAATGAAAACAAGCACTTATGGTTCGCCCTGAGTGCTTTTTTCCCTCTGTTTCAAGCGAAAGCTGCTGCCAGCAGCTATGATCTATAATACTTATCCAGCAGGCAATGGACAGTTGTCGTGAACGGCCTGGGCAAGATCGCTGCACGCCTGTTGTAGAAACGCGGCGCCAAGTAGGGGCTAACAGTGTGTTCAACGATGAACTATCGATAAGTATGATAAGAGAGATAATTACTTATTAACTGATCCTAATCAGTGGAACAGCAGTACAGGGAGGTACTTTTGATTATTTGGTTTAATATTATATTCGATACTGATTGGATATAATACGATGCATCGTAAGCCCTGGATGAGACACTACCTTTCTCCGGGTGAAACTGCGGAGATATTCAACGTCACACCGGCGTCACTGCGGGGGTGGACGAATAAGGGTGTCTTACGAGCAGAGACAACCAAGGGAGGGCATCGGCGCTATCCGGTAAGCGAGGTATTCAGGTTGGCCCGGCATAAGGGGGTTGACCTGGAGCCGTCACTTTTTTTGTCAGTCAAGTTGCTAATCATTGACAGTGATGTTGAACATGGCAAGGTAATGCAGGAATCGCTGAAAGGTGTATTCGGTATATCTGAAATTGAGCTGGCTCAGGATGGCTTCATGGCGGGGTGTCTGATGACCCAGTTTAAACCCGATGTCGTGCTGTTGGATCTTGAGATGCCTGGTATCGATAGTTCTCATGTATGTCGTTTCATTAAACACGATCATCGTACAAGGTTTATAAGGGTGATTGCTATGTGCCACAGCTGTTCTGAACAGCAACAAAAGCAGATAAAAGATCTTGGCGCTGAAATCTGCTTATCTAAACCCTTATCTGTAGATCAGATCAAGCAGGCTATGGGACTGATAAACCCGGACGGCTGTTGAGTCTTTTTCATCTATTGGACAAAATGCGCCGGGTGCCAGAGATTTCCAGGCTCAGGAAATTGCAGATTTATGGGGCATGAATAGCATCGACAATCGCACGGTGGGCATCATAATCTTTGTCGTCCACCGGATTGAAGGCGCTCAAGCGTGCCTGACTAAGGATCTGTCTTCCCGTCGCTGTAGCTTTCAGGCCAAGCAGTAGTTTTTTTATCTCTTTTTTTAAATCATCATCCATCTCTTGTTTGACCGCCCAGGGTAGATGGGGTAGCGGTTCGCTGACAGCAATCACGGTCAGTTCATTGACATTGATTTTTTTGGTAACCATCGGTAGCCGTTGCACCACCTCACCAGCACCACCCGCATCAGCTTGCTTGAGATATGTGGATATCACCGCATTCGGCGGGTTGATAGCATAGGTCTCCTGGTAGTCGCCGGCCTTCAATCCGGCTTGGCGCAGGAGATAGGTGGGTACGATATAACTCATCATTGCCCTGGATCCGCCGCCGAAGAGAATATGCTTACCCCGCAGCTGTTCGAGTCGCTCGATAGCGGAATCGCGACGTACAAAGACAGCCCCACGAATCCACTTTTCTCCGAACTCTTCGTTCTGAACAAGTGCATCATAGCCGAGCCTTTCGTGGGCATTGATATATTCAAATTGATTCAGATGTACCAGGTCATATCGGCGTTCTTGCAAACGTTGCAGAAAGACATCGAAATTTGGTGATAATTCAAGCTTGACCGGTTGATGCAGTTGCTCTTCCAGGAAGACGATTAGCGGGCGAAAGATATTGGCGGTGACAATCGCGTCACGCCTGGGAAATACACCGACCAGAAGAGGATCGGCTATCGCGCTGGTATAGAGATCAGCAGAAATCAACAATAGCAGAAGGTAAGACTTCAACTTACTGAAACTGAATTGTATTTCTATATTGCATAGTTGCATGACTTCTTCTTTGAATGAAAGATGATTGAGTGACAGACAAGAACAACCATGAATAAAGATTATTAGCAGCAGAAACTACTTTTTTCTATAAAATCTTTATAGTTATAGCCGTTGTTACTGTGATTATAAGGCAGGCTGACATTATTTATTTAAGTTTGATTCTACAATGGTGCTGTAAGGGTCTACAAGCCAAATCAATATAGCGACTCAGTGAAAAAACGGATAATCAAGGTGAGGGGGAATGCGTAGTAGAAATTCAGACATTCTGAAAGGACAGCGGGCGTTAGTGACAGGTGCCAATTCAGGCATAGGTGCGGCTGTGGCACGAGGACTGGCCATGGTGGGTGCCAAAGTGGTCATTAACTATGTGGTGAATGAATCGGACGCTATAAAGCTGGTCAACGAAATCGAGAAATCGGGTGGCGAAGCAATGGCACTGTATGCTGATGTCAGTAACGAGAAAGAAGTTGAGGCCATGTTCAACCGCATGATCGAGGCATGGGGTAGTATCGATATCCTTGTCAACAATGCCGGAATTCAGCGGGATGCACCCTTTGTCGATATGACGTTGGCACAATGGAACAAGGTCATGGAGGTCAACCTCACTGGCCAGTTTCTCTGTACCAGGGAGGCGACTAAGGAATTTATCCGCCGGGGTGTGGTTCCGGAGTTGTCTTGCGCGGCGGGTAAGGTGATCTGCGTATCTTCTGTGCATGAGGTCATACCCTGGGCCGGACATGTCAACTATGCTGCGTCGAAAGGAGGCGTGTTGATGTTTATGCAGAGTGTCGCCCAGGAGTTGGCGCATCAGAAGATCCGAGTCAATGGTATTGCCCCGGGTGCTATACGTACACCGATCAATCGTAGTGCCTGGGAGACCCCGGAAGCGGAGGCCTCGTTGCTCAAATTGATCCCCTACTCGCGAATTGGCGATCCCGCCGACATCGCCAAGGCTACCGTCTGGCTCGCTTCGGATGAGTCGGACTATGTTACCGGTACAACCCTGTTTGTGGATGGCGGGATGACCCTCTATCCAGGGTTCAGGGAAGGTGGTTGAGCAGTTGATGACAATTCGATTTGGCCGTGCCGTCTGTGGTGACCTCAACCAGGCGGAAGGTCGCGAGTGGCTGTTGACCAATGGTATCGGTGGCTATGCGGCGGGTACTATCGCAACCAGCTTGACCCGTCGATACCATGGACTGTTGATCTCCCCCGTTTCGTGTGCCCTGGATCGCCATCTCATGATGGCCAAGGCCGATGCAACCCTGAGACTCGACGGTAAAGGGTGGCCGCTCTTTACCAATCGCTGGTATGGGGATGTGGTCGATCCTCATGGCTATCACAATCTCGAAACTTTTCAACTTTTAGGCAGGATGCCAGTGTGGCGATTCGCCTTCGGTGATGTAAGTCTGGAGATGCGCATCTGGATGGAGCGTGGGCAGGCGACTACCTATGTGGCCTATCGGCTCACAGGTCAACAGGTCAAGGCCGAGCTGAACGTCAACCTGTTGGCCAACCGCCGCGATCATCATGGCATTATGCATATCCGGGGTACCACCGCTTCGGTCACCGAATCAGATTGCGGTCTCTGTGTCCAATGGCCTGAAGGCGATCGGGTCTCGATTCACACAACACAGGCTACGTATGAGCCTTGGCAACACTGGTACGAAGGATTTCTGCTGCATAGAGAAGAGCAACGCGGACTTGCATCGCTGGACAATAATCTATCGGTGGGCCGGGTCAATTTTCGACTATCGCAAGGTGAGTGGGCCGGATTTGCTGTTACGCTCGAGAACGGCATCGATTTCGATATCGCATCGTCAATGCAGCGATTTATCGATCGGGATGCGAAGCTGGTACAAGGGGGGAGAGCGGGATTTGCTGCGGCAGCACCAGACTGGATTCGCCAGCTCCTGTTGTCAGCGGATGATTTTCTGATCGAAAGGAGATTACCCTCCAATAAGACCGGCCACTCGATTATTGCCGGTTATCCCTGGTTCGGCGACTGGGGTAGGGATACCATGATTTCGCTGCCTGGTTTGACCATTGCGACAGGGAGAACCGATATCGCCCGCTCGATTCTGCTCGGGTATGCCGAACTTGCCGATAAGGGGCAACTGCCCAACCGCTTCACTGGTGCCGGGGAGCAGGCGGAATACAACACGGTGGATGCTGCTCTCTGGTATTTCGAGGCCTGGCGTTGCTATATCGAAGCGACCCAAGACGATAAGCTCCTGAAGCGCTGTTTTGAGGTACTGGAGGAGATAATCGATTGGTATCTAAAAGGCACAAGATACGGTATTGGTATGGATTCCGATGATCACCTGCTAAGGGCGGGAGAATCCGGTGTGCAATTGACATGGATGGATGCAAAGGTCGGTGAATGGGTAGTGACGCCCCGTATCGGCAAACCAGTAGAGATCAATGCGCTCTGGTATAACGCACTCATGATCATGTCCGACTTTGCATTGCGTTTGGGCAGGTCGGCGCAGACCTATCGTGATGTCGCCAATGCGGTAGGCGCCAGCTTTAAACGCTTCCTGCGCAAAGATGGACCAGGACTCTACGATGTTCTGGATGGCCCGGCAGGTAAGGATGAGGCGATCCGTCCCAATCAGATCCTGGCTGTCAGTCTTCCCCATACACCGCTTGATAAAACAGCCTGTCGTGAAGTGGTTGAGGTGTGTGGTAACGAATTGCTCTGTTCCTATGGTCTACGCTCTCTGAGCTCTCGTGACAAAGCCTACCGGGGACACTACGGAGGCGGGGTGGCTGATCGTGATGGTGCCTATCACCAGGGAACGGTATGGGCTTGGCTGCTGGGTCACTATGCCCTGGCGGAATACCGGGTAGACGGTGACGCGGCAGCGGCACAGCAGCGCCTGGCTCCACTGGCCGATCATCTGTTGGATGCCGGGCTGGGTTCGATCAGCGAGATCTTTGATGGCGATGCGCCACACAAGGCAGCCGGAACGCCGGCGCAGGCCTGGTCGGTGGCTTGTGTCTTGGATGCCTGGTGGCGCCTTGAACAGGCGAAACGGCTTTGAGGGAGTGGTCATGAGTATGCACCAACAAGCGCTGAATGAGGAACGCAAACGGCTGCAGCAGCAGCGGCTTGGAGAAGCCGATTGGCGTTTATGGGGGCCCTATCTTTCAGAGCGGGCCTGGGGAACTGTACGTGAGGACTACAGTAGCCAAGGCACGGCATGGGAGTATTTCGATCATGACCAGGCGCGCTCCCGCGCCTATCGTTGGAACGAAGATGGACTGGGCGGTATCTGCGATCAGCAGCAACGCCTATGTTTTGCCTTGGCCTTATGGAATGGTCGTGACCCTTTCCTAAAGGAACGCGCCTTCGGCCTCACCGGCAATCAGGGGAATCGGGGCGAGGATGTCAAAGAGTACTACTTCTATACCGACGCCCTGCCGAGCCACAGCTGGCTTCGCTATCTCTACAAGTATCCTCAACAGGCCTATCCCTATCGCCGGTTGGTGGAAGAGAATAATCGCCGCAGCCGGCTCGAGCCCTCGTTCAATCTACTCGATAGCGGCGTATTCACTCATCAAGACTATTGGGATGTGGATATCCGGTATGCGAAAGCCTCGGCGGAGCGGATAGCGATTCGCATCACCCTGTATAACCGTTCAACCAGCGATGCCGAGATCGATCTGTTGCCGCAACTCTGGTTTCGTAATACCTGGTCCTGGGGAGATCAGGGGGTCGAGAAGCCTGAGCTGTATCGCGATCTCTCTGCAGCGGGTGAGATGGCCTGGGGCGTGAAGTGCAATCACGATACCTTGGGAGAGTATTGGCTCTACGGTGAACAGGAGGCGGAACTGCTGTTTACTGAAAACGAGACAAATAGTGAACGGCTATGGGGGGAACCGACATCTTCACCCTATGTGAAGGATGCCTTTCATCGCTATCTGGTGGAGGGTGAGGTCGAGTCGGTCAACCCCGATGCCAGGGGGACCAAGTTTGCCGCGCGATACCATCTCAAGGTGGGCGGAGGTGAGTCGAAAAAGATCGATTTGCTACTTAGCGCCCAAGCGTTGCAGCGTCCTTTCCATGAGCTGGAGAAACTAATCGCACTAAGGCGCTCCGAGGCGGATATCTTTTATGACGAACTGCTGCCGGAGGGGGGTGTTGAGGATCACCGGATCATGCGCCAGGCCCTGGCCGGAATGATCTGGACTAAGCAGTTTTTCCACTTCGATGTGCAACGTTGGCTGGAAGGCGATCAGGTAAAGCCACCCCGGGGACGAAGATTGGGACGTAATCATCGTTGGCGCCATCTGCGTGCGGCGGATGTTCTGTCGATGCCCGATGCCTGGGAGTATCCCTGGTTCGCCGCCTGGGATCTTGCTTTTCACTGTGTGGCACTGGCCCTGGTGGATGTGGATTTCGCCAAACAGCAGATCGAAGTCGTACTGGGAGAACACTATCTCCATCCGAACGGTCAGATACCTGCCTATGAATGGGCCTTCGAGGATGTCAATCCGCCTGTCCACGCTTGGGGTACGCTCAAGGTCTACCGTGCCGAACGGGTGCAGCGGGGGAGTGGGGATAGAAACTTTCTGCAGCGGGTTTTTCACAAATTGCTGTTGAACTACGCCTGGTGGATCAACCGTAAAGACAAGCATGGACAGAATCTGTTTGAAGGCGGTTTTTTGGGCCTGGACAATATTTCGGTCTTCGACCGTTCGAAACCCTTGCCTCAGGGCTATGCCCTCAAACAGGCGGATGCTACCGGCTGGATGGCCATGTTCGCCCTCAATATGACCATGATGGCCTTGGAGCTGGCGGTTGAGGATAGAGATTACGAGGCCATCGCTATCCAATGTTATGAGCAGTTCCTCGCCATCGCCAAGGCGATCAGTGGCGGAGACGAAAATGGTCCATCTCTTTGGGATATGGAGACAGGATTCTTCAAGGATCTATTGATCACCCCGGAAGGGCACCACCATCGTATCGATGTCTACTCCTGGGTCGGTCTGATTCCACTGTTCGCCACCGAGGTTGTGGATCATCGTCTACTGTCTAATGTGCCGCGCTTTCAAGAGATGTTGACGATCCACAAGAAGGGGCTGTTTCAGGGCAGTTATGTCTGCGCTTGTCCCGATTGGGAGAACGACAGCGGCGAACATCTGCTGGCGTTGGTCGACCACAGGATGCTGCCCCGTATCTTGAACCGTCTATTGAGCGAAGATGAGTTTCTCTCGCCCTATGGTGTGCGTAGTCTCAGCAAGTTGCATGAACACTATCAGGAACTCGGTCATCTACCCGGCATCGGCCAGACACGCATTCGCTATCTACCGGGTGAATC
>JASFJX010000076.1:0-9715 GCA_050119385.1 Candidatus Thiodiazotropha sp.
ATGTCCAGAACGGCGACACAGCTGCTGACTGTCAGCTCCAGGCATTGGCCCGCTATGACGGTGATGTGGTGTTTGCCGCCATCGACACCTGCATCGAAACCGAGGCGATTGGCGGTGAGATTCGTTTTCGTCCCGATATCTACCCGGCGGTGGAACGCCCCCCATTGACGCCGGAGCACGATTTCGGCCACCTCGCCTTTCCCGACCCTCACCATGCGGCGCGCATGCCTGAATTATTGCGTATGGCCACGCGGCTGCGCGAGGCGGTAGCCGATGAGCGGCTGGTGGTGGGGATAGTTCAGGGACCCATGACCCTGGCCGTGCAATTTCTGGGACCCGAGACAGCCCTATACCTGGCTGCTGATGATCCGAAGTGCTTCGAACAACTGCTCGATTTCAATACTGAACTGGCCTTGCGATGGGGCTTGGCTCAACTCCAGGCCGGCGTCCATCTGCCCATGGTGTTCGAACCGGCCGGTTGCCCCGAGGTAGTGCCCGCAGCTTTCTTCCGGGAACTCATCGCCCCCAGACTGAAACGCCTGTTCACCGCCTATCGCGAAGGCGGGGCACTCACCAACTGGCTGCACATCGCCGGCCAATCCCTGTCTATCCTACCTTCCTATGCGGCCCTCGGGGTCGATATCGGTAACTTTGATTACCCGGTCGATCCTTTGCAACTGCAACAGGCGCTACCGGACACACTCTGTGTGGACGGCAACATCAAACCCCTGCTGTTCGTTGAGGGTACGCAGGAAGAGGTGGAAGCGGAGTCGCTGCGACTCATCCGACTATTCGAAAAAAGGGGCGGATTCATCCTCTCTTCCGGATGTGAAATTCCACCCGAAGCCAAACCGGAAAATATCGAGGCAATGGTGCAGGCGGCTCGCCGGCCCAAGGATTAGGGGAGCATTATATTATTGGTTTGAACTACAGGGTCACGGTCATCGCTGAGCAACAAAGAGGCACGGTCCAATTCACACCGGGGGCATCCTTGCGTGACATCCTCAATACCAGCGAACTGCGAACCCGTTCAGCCTGTCGCGGTAATGGCGCTTGCGGCCTATGCCGAGTAAGGCTGCTATCCGGCACCCTCTCCCCTCCCAGTCAGGTAGAGGAGATCCACATCGAAGCGGCCGACCTCGTGGCGGGAGTACGGCTCGCCTGCCAATTGCATCCTGACTGCGACATGACCATTGAGTTGCTCAATCCCGCCACTCCCTCCAACTGGCGCAGCCTGCCTGTCCAAGAGCATCGCCCAGCCTTTCCCCTGCGTCTGCACGATCGTAACGCCGGACGCTATGGCGTGGCAGTGGACCTGGGTACGACCCACATCTCCATTGCGCTGAGTGATCTAATCAGTGGCGAACTGCTGGCGACACGCTATGGCCCCAATCCACAAGACCGCTATAGCAGCGACATCCTCAGTCGCCTGCAGGCGGCCAGTGAAGAGGAAGCCAGCGCGCTTGAGCTGCAACAGCTTGTGGTGGAAGCGATCGGCGAAGCGCTGATGGATATTTCCGTGCGGGAAGGGCGCTCACTCTATGACATCTCACGAGTGGAAGTGGTCGGAAACAGCGCCATGCTTGCCTTGCTGGCAGGCGACAATTACCGGCAACTGCTGGACCCCGCCAGCTGGACCCGTCCCATCAGCTGTAGAAGCGCTGACAACGAACTCTGGTACGAGTCATGTAATCTCGACCCTGGGACGCAAATCGACCTGGTGCAGCCCTTAGCTGGCTTCGTAGGTTCTGATTTGGCGGCTGGGTTGGTCCATAGTCATCTACTGCAAGAAGCAGGACCTAGCCTCTTCATCGACTTTGGCACCAACTCGGAGATTGCACTATGGGACGGCAACCAGTTGCTGGTGACTTCCGCCGCCGGCGGCCCGGCTTTCGAGGGTATGGGCATCGCCTGCGGTATGGCAGCGGAGGCAGGCGCCATCTATGAGGTCATTGACCGAGAGGGTAGGCTGGATCACAGGGTGCTGGGTAACGGCAAGGCCAAGGGTATCTGCGGTTCCGGTCTCATCGACCTGACCGCCATACTGCTGGAACAAAATGCCATTGACCCACTGGGCCGGTTACTCGATGCACCGGAAGGCCGTCATCGGCTGACCGGTACCGCTTTCTGGATCAGCAAACCGGATCTGGATTTGCTGCAACGGGCCAAGGCGGCTATTGGTGCTGGCTGTTGTGCCCTGCTTGAGCGGGCTGGGGTGGCATCCGAACAACTGCAACAGCTACTGGTGGCAGGCGCCTTCGGTCGCTATCTCGATCCTCAACATGCCATGGCCCTGGGGTTGTTGCCGACCATACCGATAGAACGGGTACAACTGGTGGGTAATACTGCGCTGGCCGGCTGCCAAGACCTGTTGCTGTCCGATGCCGCATGGCAAGCGCTGGTAGTGATAAGAAACCGGCTTGAGCTACTCAACCTCTCTATGCTACCCCGGTTTGAGACCCTGTACATGGAAAATCTCTATCTCCGCCCCCAGGAGAGGTGATGCGGATATGGCCAACTCACCACTCACTCCCGCCTTCGTCTTTGCTGCCTTTCAACGGGCGGCCCAATACCTGGCCGGGCTGTTGCCAAGCGCCGATCTCTATTCCGAGGCAGTGGCAGTAGCGGAAAAGATTTTCCTGGCAGACTACGCCGCCGTTTTCTGGCTGCGGGAGGGACAGATAGTACCTGGCCCCATGACCCGCCCCGAAGCGCTCAATCAACTCACCGATACCGCCGCCAAGACCATGGGGCAGGTACTGAAAAGTGGTTTTCTCGCCACGGAGGAACTTACCCTCGATGACAGCACCGCCTATTGCGCCTTTTTGCCCATCACCCGCCGTGGCTACAGCGAGTCACTGCTGGCCGTCTGCTTCCACACCGATACACCGCTTCCCAATGAGCTCTTGGAAGCGCTGTTGGGTGTGGCAGGCATGGTTGCCGCCATCCTTTCACGACAAGAGGCCGATGCCGCCTTAACGGAACTCAACGAACGCTATCGGCTCATTTTAGAATCGTCGGCCGAGGGGATATTCGGACTCGACCTGGAGGGCAAGCATACCTTCGTCAATCCGGCCGCGGCCGAGATGCTAGGCTACACGGCTGCTGAATTGGAAGGCCACCACAGCCACAGTGTTTGGCACCACCGGCGGCCGGATGGCAGCCCCTACCCCGAACAGGAGTGCCCCATCTACAACGCGCTCAACAACGGTAAGGACTCTAGCGGCGAAGAATCTTTCATCCGGCGCAACGACGGCCACTTCCCGGTGGAGTTTGTCAGCACCCCCCTGTTACACAAAGGAAAGGTGGTGGGCGTGGTGGTCAACTTCCGTGATATCAGCCAACGCAAGGAGACCGAGGCGGTCATGACCCGCTATCATCAGGCACTTGAAGAAAAGGTGCGTGAACGTACCAGCGAATTGAATATGGCCCGGGAGGCGGCGGAGTCGGCCAATCGCGCCAAGAGCATCTTCCTGGCCAACATGTCCCATGAGCTGCGCACTCCGCTCAACGCCATTCTCGGTTTTTCACAACTCATGGCCCACGACTCGGGTACCACTGAGATTCAAAAGGAGAGGCTCGCGATCATTAACCGCAGCGGTGAGCACCTGCTCTCCATGATCAATGATATTCTAGATCTCTCCAAGGTTGAGGCGGGCAAGATCGAGCTGGACCTCGTCTACTTTGAGTTGCCGCGGCTGCTGAAGGATATCGGTGAGATGATCAGCCAACGTGCCACTGCCAAAGGACTGGTCTTCATACTGGAGATTGCCCCCGAAATAACCCCTTTCGTAGAGGCGGATGCCAAGAAATTACGCCAGATCCTGATCAACCTGCTTGGCAATGCCATCAAGTTCACCGCCGAGGGTAGCGTAACCCTGCGAGCCTGCACAAGGGTCCAGGGCGAGAGGCTGTTTCTAAACCTGGAGGTGGCTGACAGCGGCCCAGGTATATCTCCAGAGCAGCAAGCAACCATCTTCAAGCCTTTTGTCCAGGCTGGCCCACCTGGCGAAGGTGGAGCAGGCCTGGGGCTTGCCATCTCGCACTCTTTCGTTGAATTAATGGGGGGAAAGATGGAAGTAACGAGCACACCGGGAAAGGGTTCCCTGTTCCATGTCACGCTCCCGGTAGAAGCCACGACAGCCGAGGCGGTACCGAGTAGGGAATCCCCTCGCCCTCGGGTAACCGGTCTGGCTGAGGGACAGCCGGAATGGCGCATTCTGATAGTGGAGGACGATCCGGAGAACCGCCAACTGATCACGAGTTTACTGGAGCAAACCGGCTTCCAGGTGCAGGAGGCGGAAAATGGCGAAATCGCACTGTCACAATTCGAGCGTTGGAAGCCGGACTTTATCTGGATGGATATGTACATGCCTGTGATGGATGGCTATGAGGCAACCCGGCGTATCCGTGCACTGCCTGGCGGTAGGGAAGTAAAGATAGTGGCTCTTACCGCCAGCCCCTTGCGGGAACAGAAGGCTAAAATACTCGCCGCTGGTTGTGATGGAATGGTGCTCAAGCCCTTCCGGGAATATGACATATTCGACACCATGGCGCACTACCTGAGGTTGCACTATCTATGCGAAGAGAGTGTTGATACCTCAACCACTGGACCGACAGAGATAGGTCCCGAGGCGGTCTCCTCCCTACCCCAGGAGTTGCGGGAAAGATTATATACGGCGGCCGTCGCCCTAAACACCAAAGAGTTCGAAGCTGCACTGGTTTCTGTGCGCGAACACCACCCGGCACTGGCCGACTATCTAGCGGAATTGGAGAAAGGGTTTCGCTTTGATGTGATTCAGGGGTTATTTAACCCGACAACAAATATGTCGTGATCAATCAAACCGCTCCGTCTCGATGCTCCAAATACACCCTGTGGAGAAACAGCACCTGGTGTCCCGCAGCCGCGTTGCTGCAGAACACCACAGGCACGCTGCCCCCTATCGCTTTGCAAGCGCAGACAACGGCGAGACCGCTGCGAGGGCGCGTTGCGACCGGATGAAACAGGCTGTTTAGCGCAGCAGCAACACCCAGTCGGTGCTATCGTTCGGCGGCGTGAAGGACTTGGTCTCTTCCCCCGTCAGCGTAAAGGCCTCAACGGCCTGTACATCACCGGTTTTAGTGTCTACCCATTGGTTCTGGTCGTACTGCCCCGCGGACAAGCTGACGCTGAACGAGTCGCCTTCAGTCGCAAAGACGAGATACTGCTGGCCCGGCTCGGCCAGACACCATACGCGCTTTGAATCGTGGTTTGACAGCAAACCATCCTGGGGCGTCATACGATAGAACTCGACTTCGTTGTTCATGATGTCATCGATGATGTCGATCGCCAGGGCCGAGGCCGTGTAGGCATTTTCGTCGCCAAAGAACGGAAGTCCCTTTGCGCCAGTGGCAAACAGGCCATCATCATCCTCATGACCGTTCCAGTTGAACGATGCAGCGGCCGTGGTGCAAGCCCAAGCGGACTGGCGCAGGTCATTCTGATCCACGCCGCCGTACTTCTCGTTGAGCTTTGTGTGCCAGTAACGCCGCCACAGGGCGTTCCCCTCCGACATATAGACCGGCTTACCGGGGTAGTATCCATCCAGAGACGCCTCGTGATGTGTCCAGGCCCTGCCCCATTCATCCTTATCGCTATAGCCATGGTTTTCAACGGCGGCGAAGTTGTACTCGGCCCTCTCATACTCGTGTTCTTCTGGGAATTGGTCCTCGTAGGTGCGCAAGTGATCAAAGATATCGTATTCTTTTAAAAGCCCCGCCAGCTCAAGCTCTGCGTTCGCATCGTCGCCCTCGACTTCCCAAACATAATTCCAGCCCGCGATGTTGGCAAACGGCGCCAGCCTGGCCACCACGTATCGCACATAGAATTCCTGCTCCGAATCATCGAGGGACTCCCACGCCGGGCCGTCGTTTCTGCCACCGTCGAATCCGAGAAACATGTGCAGACCGACGTTTTGATCGTTGAGCCAGATAACGTGCTCTTCCATCATCTGCCACACCTCGAGGTTCATGGTGCTCGTGACCTGGCCATCTTCGTAGAGTCGAATCGTATCCATCGATTTGTCTGACAAGTCGTGGTAGTACTGCGCGTCGCAACACAAGGGAAGGAGCCAGTTGACCTGCAGGTGGTTATAGCCGCGATCCACCATGGGTTGATAAATGTTCTCTACGATCTCGTCAAAGGGCTGCGCGATAGCAGCGTGACCGGTCTCATAGTACGACTTGATCCACACGGGGTCGGTGCCGTTGTAGGCAAACCAGCGAGGATTGTCAGCATATGGGCGAAGAATGCCTTTGCCCGCGCCTTCGGATACGCTCGTGAAGGTTCCCTGCCCTCCCGGTGTGCCATCGCTCCAGGACCACTCGTAGGTCCATTCTCCGATCTCATCCGGCATGAACCTCAGCTTCCAGACATTCCCTGTTGTAGCATCGCCTCCTCCGTTTCCATCACCGTCAAAGAAGCCGTAAAAATTCCAACTTTTTCCACTAGGCGACGTGTAGGTACAGTTGAGTTCGACATCTGCGAATTTGTTACTGTAACTATTGTCATTCTCTATCGAGACCTCGAACGTACGATAGAGCCCCACTGTGTCGGACGACGGCGTGATCGGCGTTTGCGTCGGCTCAGGTGTCGGCGTTGCCGTCGGTTCCGCTGTCGGCGTTGCCGTCGGTTCCGGCGTCGGCGTTGCCGTCGGTTCCGCTGTCGGTGTTGCCGTCGGCTCCGGCGTCGGTGTTGCCGTCGGTTCCGGCGTCGGTGTTGCCGTCGGTTCCGGCGTCGGTGTTGCCGTCGGCTCCGCTGTCGGCGTTGCCGTCGGCTCCGCTGTCGGCGTTGCCGTCGGCTCCGGCGTCGGTGTTGCTGTCGGCTCCGGTGTCGTTACTACCGTCGGTGTCGGTGCTACCGTCGGCTCCGATGTTGGTGTTGGTATTGCCGTCGGCTCCGGTGTCGGCGACAGCGTAAATTCAAACGCTCCGATATCGGGAGCAGAGCCGCTGTAGGGCAGGCCCACATCAACACCGGCATCGATCAGGTCGCTGCCATCAACCAGCTTAAAGTAATTCACATCAGGCAGACTGCCATCCGCTTGACGTGGCATGAGCAGTTCATCGATGTCCACACTGACAAAATCACTCTCATCGGCGGAGCGCCCGTCTTGCCAGCTGTTGGCTGAAATATCGGTCAAACTCGCCTGCAGGCTGTCACTCGCACCCATGGAGATAGTGTTCTTGATGATGAGATTCGAGGCAGGATTATCGCCGCTGAAGTTGATATTCACGCCGTTGTTGTGGGCAATAGCGTTGTAGATGGTCACTTCACCACGGTTGCTGTTGTGGTCATAGCCATCCACTGCATTGCCCGCGGCGATGGTGTTGATCAAAACTGCGTTGTGTATGAGATCCTTAGCATCACTGCCGCCGGTCTTGAAACCGTTGCCGTCACCCGCGCCGAGACTGCCGTCCTGCAAATAGCCGTTACGAATGGCCCAGCTGTTTTCATAGGTCGTGTTGACGTTGTCGGCGCCACGCAGATAGCCGTCAAAACCGTCATCCAGGTTGTTCCAGGCACGGCAGCCATAGAAACTGTTGCCGTCCCCCACATCGAGCTTGGCGGCAAAGCCGTCGGCATTCTCCAGGGAGGAGTCGGCGTTGTAGTAGGAGTCGACGTTCTTGATCAGGTTATGACTGGCGCCGCTACCCAACTGCACGCCGGTATCCGCACACTCGGAGAAGGTGGAGAACTCAACGGTATTGTTCGAGCCGGCAATATAGAGGCAGTTATCCCCTGCTTTTCTCACGTCGATGCCATAGACGTGCCAATAGTCACCTTGCAGGTTCAAGCCACGATTGCTGCTCATCTCGCTCATGGCCGAGAAGTCGAGGAGGGGCCGCTCGTCCTCACCGGGATATTTGCTCAAGCTGATTTTGCTTGATTCACTACCACTCTGATTCAGGGTGATTGTTTCACCGAAGTAATAAGTTCCGCCACGTATATAGATAACCGAACCGGCTTGTGCTGACTCCAAGGCAGACAGGAGTTCATCTGCGCTACTGACTACCGTAGCGCTCGGGTCCGGAGTTGGTGTCGAAATCGGCACAGATGTTGGTTCCGCCGTGGGCTCGGATGTCGGTTCCGCCGTGGGCTCGGATGTCGGTTCCGCCGTGGGCTCGGATGTCGGTTCCGCCGTGGGCTCAGACGTCGGTTCCGCCGTGGGCTCGGATGTCGGTTCCGCCGTGGGCTCGGATGTCGGTTCCGATGTGGGCTCAGGCGTCGGTTCTGGTGCGGGCTCGGAGGTTGGCGCCGGAGTGGGCTCAGGCGTCGGTTCCGGCGTGTCTGGCGAAGGCAAGAACTGGTCCAAGAACTGTTCCATGAAGTCCCAGAAACTCTCCCACCAACTGTTCCAGTCAAAGGAAGTGGTTGGCTGCGCTGTGGCGCTGCTTCCATCAACCAGTTTCAAATACTCAAGCAGGTTGGATATACCACTATCAACACTGGTTATGCCGTCCATGTCGACTACTTGTCCAATGCCGGCGTTGATGAGGCTGTAAACCTGTCTATTTACAGAGGCCTCTGTACAATTTCCCGCCTCAGCAAAGATTGTTAGAAAGACTATGGAAAGCGTTGCGAGAATGTTTCTTCCAGCAAGCAGACAGTTCTTGATACACATCTACCTTAATCCTAATTTGTCATAACCATACTGTTATGTGATTCCATCCATCAATCATCATCATTGATGAATTGAAAATGATCCCGCTTAACGCACTAAACGGACCACTCTGATAAAAAAGTCGCTAAAGATAATTAGTTAACACTCGGAGTCCTAATGATCGTGAATTACACTCGGCCCTATTAGGTCGCAATACGAGTAAAACTCACCAATCGCACATCGACGAAATTGTTTTGACAACTGAATTTCAATGTCCGGATCAGGAATATTTTTCCTGACCCCAAACCTAACCCAATCAAAGCCTGTTCTGTTTGAACATCCATCACAAATTCAAATAGAAGGATGCTGAAACCGGTATCAAACACAGAAAACGTGAAAGAGAAACAAGAAGAAAAATGGCAGACGGAACCAGGATCGGTCCGCCCGCCCTATGCAATAATCTGTATAGGTTACTCCGTTATTTCGGGGACTGGGCACGGTCCATACGGGCCGCGAAATCGTCCAAAAATTCCGTGCGCCACTGATTCACGGTCACGGCGCCCTGCTCACCGTCCTCTTCGAGATCGGGATCGGGATTGTCCGTCCACCAGTTCGGGTGTGCCGCCGAAGGATTGTTGGCCTGCTCCGGCGACGGTTGAACCGCTGTAAAGCTCCCTTCCTTACCATCCAATGCCGGAATGTTGCTGCTGGTACTGTACGAGACGGTTTCGGCGTTCTTGGAGGAGCAGCGCAGTTGCATGATGCCATTCTCCACGAAACCCGGACGATTCTGGTTATTCACATGTATTTTTGCCCATGGATCGGCAACGTCTCCCACCGGGATCTGGAGTTCGTATATACCGAATCTCTCCATTACTCCGCCGCTCTTGACCTCATTCTCTATGAGGTGGGACCGCTCCCATGCCCTGACGAATGCGCCTCCCCAGCCTGGCTGGGTTGGATCGTCGAGATTGTTGTTCAGGAGATAGGACACCGACGGTGTGTCGCCCATCTTAAGGCTGGATTTCTTACTGTTGAAGTAATCTCCAAGCGCCCCGTGGCCCTTTACATGG
>JASFJX010000077.1:0-9605 GCA_050119385.1 Candidatus Thiodiazotropha sp.
CGGTACATTACTGCAACCGACCAAGACCAATACAAAATTTGATACGTTTGTTATCCTTCAATACAGCTTCATACCATTACCCAACTCCACAATTTACGTCCTAACTTAACTCATAAATAAACAACTGTTGAGCGCACATAATTATCTTTACATTATTTTCCTTAGTTGCTACGTAATCCTTAAGCTTTACGTCCATCTAAACTAGATTTAGTATTAATCTATATAAATCGCTATGTTACACACAACCTTATGACGTTAACACAATAATAACCAGATAACAACTCACTAACAGCCACAGACTTAGCGAATTAATGTCATTATTTATCCCAATACCAGTTTGAAAAATATTAATAAAGAAAGTTGATAATTAAAAACGGTCTTAATATTTTTTACCAAGCCTAAGATAGCCTTAAAGTGTTAAAATCTCGCTCCAACTGATACTTAATAGCCATTTTGCACACTCTAGCCCGAATGTTTCATCCGGGAACGCGATGATCGTGCCGGGATCGTCATTCAGATGCAGATTTGCGATTGAGTCAATAGTCCAACTTATTGATGATTGAGCAAACACCGCAGTTGGGTGGCGAGACCGGTGCGATGGCGCGTTCAGCATAGGTCGGTTACACTTTTTACTTTATTAATATTCCATCAAGTATGGTTAATCAACACGGCAGACACACGTGAATCTTATTGAAATGGATATAAGAGCATTTAGTAACTCGCAATATAATCGGTAAAAAATCAGTGTTCACTTTTTTTATAGACTTGATTCTCAAGTTAGACTTACCCCTCTTTTCTTAGTAACATCGTTTAGATCATAATCCCTACTGAGGGATACTTTTATGATCAAAGCGGCTCATGAGGAAATAGGCTTGCTCGAAGTCAATCAAACAGGACGATCTCTACTACAGCGTCGGAATAACCTAACCACATCACTTCAGGCCTTTCTCGATGGTCTTGCTGTAGTAATCTTAATACTAACCCTGCCTTTTTTTTTCAATGGTGTGTTGAGCTATCACTACATCATGCTAGCTCTGGCACTATTGGGCAGTATGTCAGTGATCTACGACCGGATGAACATCTATCGTCATCACGGCACCATGACTAAAAAGGCCCTTAAGCTTTTAAAGGCATGGTCTAGCGCCTTTGCCTTTCTACTCCTGCTAGCATTTGTCACGAAATATACTGAAGCATACTCCAGGATCGTGGTTTTACTTCTTTTTTTAACCGGATACATCGCCCAGGTCAGCCTTCATTTTGGTATCAGGTTAATTCAGCGACATATGATCTCTCAAGATAACAACGCCAAAGCACTGATCATCGGCACTGGCGCTTTGACCAACCACTTATACGAGCGCATCAACAGCAACCCATGGATGCCTGAAGAGGTAGTTGGCGCTGTGTCTTCAACTGGCAAGGAAGGTGCAACTGAAGCTTTAAAAAAATCGTCTATTCCTATACTTGGTAAGCTGGAAGATATAAAAAGTTTAATCAAAGCACATGACATCCAAACGATCTATATTGCAGTTTCGCTCGATAGTTCACCGATGATACAGAAGATATATTTCGATCTGTTGAATGAAAACGTCAATATCCACTGGGCTCCCAATATCTTCGCCTTGAACCTGATCAATCACAGCGTGAAGGAATTGGCGGGCATTCCGATTCTTACCCTCTCGGAAACCCCGTTGATCGGTTCACACCTTTTGATCAAGGCGTTCGAAGATCGTGTGCTGGCATTTTTGATGCTAATCGTGGCTAGCCCGATCATGGCGATCACAGCGATCATGATAAAGCTGGAATCTCCTGGTCCTGTCTTTTTCAGGCAGGAACGCACCGGCTGGGATGGCAAGAACTTCAAAATCTGGAAATTCCGCAGTATGCGACCGCATACAGAGGAGAATGGCGTAGTCAAGCAGGCAACCCGAGATGATCCACGTATCACCCGTATTGGTAGCTTTATCCGCCGCTCCAGTATCGATGAACTACCTCAATTGTTTAACGTTTTGGCAGGCCAGATGTCCCTTGTTGGTCCCCGGCCCCATGCCCTTCAACACAACCTGGATTATTCGGAGCGGATCGAGGCCTATCTGGCACGTCACCGCATCAAACCTGGCATTACCGGATTGGCTCAGATTCGAGGATGTCGCGGTGAAACCAAGGAGCTTGAGCAGATGAAAAAAAGGGTCGAGTATGATCTGGAGTACATCAATAACTGGTCACTATGGCTTGATCTCTCCATTCTTGTGAGGACGCCGTTCTCCCTTAAGAATGACAATGCCTATTGATCTCCTGGTTTGTTATGTTATACGAATCTCAATGACTATATATCCAACCTGAGGCATACCAACATGGATGACAATGTCTTTTTACATCACGCTACTGTAACCCGTAAATGTCGGGAAAAGATGAACTTGCACAGAGCAAGACTACTCTGGTTTACCGGTCTCTCGGGTTCCGGTAAGTCTACCCTGGCTCACGCCCTTGAGGAGCGACTGCATCAACGGGATTGCAGGACTTATGTATTTGATGGCGACAATGTGAGACATGGCCTCTGCCGAGATCTTGGCTTCGGTATAAATGACCGCACGGAAAATATCCGCCGCATCGGAGAGATGTCGAAGCTGTTTGTGGATGCCGGTCTCATTGCCCTGACCGCTTTTATATCCCCCATTCGTAAAGACAGGGAAACCGTACGCAGGCTTTTTCAAGCAAATGACTTTATTGAAGTATATGTCAAAGCCTCTATTGATACCTGTGAATCGCGGGATGTAAAGGGACTCTACAAAAGGGCGAGAGCAGGTGAAATTCCCAATTTCACCGGCATATCCTCCCCTTATGAGGAACCGGAGAATCCTGAGATCATTATCGATACGGAAAACAGAGAGATTAATGAGTGTGTTGATTTTCTCCTGGAATCGCTAGTGTCCCTCAATGTAATTCCTACTGTGGTTGTATGATTCAGCTATTACAGGGTTCCTACTCTGCAACGAGGGAACCCTTTCAATGGCATCTATTCGGCAACTTCATGCAACACGATTTCGACCCGCCTGTTGCCGAATCGCTTGTTCAGCTCTTCGTGTTCATCAGCTGTTGATTTCGGTACCGGGCCCCGCCCTTCAACTTGAATTCGATCCGGGCTGATGCCCCTTTCCGTGAAGTAGCTGGATACAGCATTTGCACGCTCAATAGATAGGTTCATATTGTAAATTGGATCACCACTGGCATCAGTATAACCAGTGACAGTCATGGTGGACGCCTTGTTGAGGGAAAGAACGATATAGAGATCGTTCAACATCTCCTTGAACTGATCGGGTATATTTGTATTATCAAATGCGAAGTAGATTTGAAACTTCTTCGGGATGGGTGTTGTGATAGCGGGCGCCTCTATTCCATCACCAATCTCAACTGTCTGATATTTCGACTGGGTAGCAACATAGTCTTTGCTGGCTCTTTCCACCATCGGCGCTGTATATTCTGGGGCTGGGCTTGCTTCACCCTCGCTTTCAATCTCTGCTTTTTCATCGGCAATTTCCGGATCCACTTCAGTGAGTTCCAAATCAAACATATCACTTGTCTCGGGCGCCTCCGGGTCTGCTGGTATGATACTTGACTCTACCGGCGTTTGGATAGTTGGACTCTCTTCTGCCGGCTTTATCATCGACTGAAACTTTGTAATTGTTCCTTCCCAGAGCTGATCAACATGTTCCGGTCTCATAACAAACAGCATCAGAAAGAAAAGACCTGCCAGCACAATGAAGAAAATATTTCGTAAAGACTTACTAAAGGTGGCAGAAAACAACTCATCAACCTCCACTGTCTCAGACGTGTTGATCCACCCCCCCTTTTCATCAATTTCATGTTTCCGCTTCTCAGCCTGCATGGAAGGTAGATTGAGGATCTCATCGGGGCTGCTTTCCGCAGATTCTGTTGACGCATCTTGAATTCTAAAATCACCCTCACTGATAATCTCTGATGTTAAGGCATCCAATTCAGATTCATCAATATAGGCATTGCTAGTAGCATAGGGTGCTTGTGCGGCTGCTGGCTGTGCCACGCGCTTTGTTTTATCGGTTGAGATAACTGCTGCAGGCTTATCGGCTGATTGCACCTCCGCTGCAGATTGGTTGCCGAAATCGAGTTGGCTCTCACCATAGGGATAAAATTCCTCTGCATGCTTTGTCGCCTCCGTTCCTGTCTCTGAATCAACCGCCTCCTTTACCTCCGGTTCAATGGCCGGTTCAACCTCTACCTTAAACTCTGTTTTTTCAGCCCCTGCTTTTGCTTTTATTTCCGCCTTTGCTTCGTCAGCTTCTACCTCAAGCTTAGCAATCAGCTTAGCCTTACCCTCCTCAATCAACTCAGTAACGGATTTCGTTACACTGACACCCCCGCCACCAATGCCCTCGGTGTGCTCAATATGTTCCATATCTGAAGCAATTTCACGCGCTTCCGGCTGCAACCCTTCACCCTGGTGGTATTTCTCCTTGAATGTAGTGAAGGAGTCTCCACCCTGAATAGAGAGACGCTCCTCGTCAAACAGTTCCCTGGCGATAATCCACACATCCTCTTGCGTAAACTTATGCTTCTCCTCTAATGCACCATAGAGAAGCAATCGACTGGCAATATGATTGATCTTTCTGGGTATACCGCCGGACAAGTAGTGTATAAGCGGAAAGATCGCTTCATCAAAAGCTGGATCCTCATTCCATCCAACAATGCCGAGTCTATGCTCGATATACCCCTTCGTCTGTTGCGCATCCATGGCGTCGACTTGACAACTAGCAATCAACCGTTGGCGAATCTGTTCCATTCCCTGGCTCACGATAAGCGATCGAAGCTCATCCTGACCAACAAGAAAAAACTGGAACAGCGGATGACTGCCGGTCTGTAAATTGGAGAGCAGACGAAGCTCTTCAAGCCCATTCAGGGTAAGGTTCTGCGCCTCATCAATAACGATAATTGCCCGCCTACCCCCTTGGTACTCTTTGGTAACAAAATCCTCGATCCTTGTGAGTAGGGTTGCCTTATTGAAGCTTTCTGCATGCAACCCGAACTCCAAAGCCACCTTTCGTAGCAGTTCTTCAGCTTGCAACTGGTTGGTAACCAGATTAATGGCGAGGATTTTCGATTTATCCACCTGCGCCAATATGTCGCGTATCAGCGTTGTCTTACCTGAACCGGGCCAGCCTGTGACCATAATGAAGCCTTCACCCTGGTCCAGGGCATATTTCAGATAAGAATACGCTTTTTGGTAGCTTTTGTGTGCAAATCTGAAATGCTCATCAGCACCCAAGCGGAATGGGTTCGCATCTAATTTATAGTAGGATTCAAACATTTAATAACTTGGTGCGATTTGCAATATAACCGTTAAGAAAACATGCCCTACATGACCCCCATGTCTATGTTTTTATTTTAAGATCGATCTAAGCACTTTTCTTGTCTTCTGGTTAAAAATTACCAATATCTATCACTGCAGACCACAGAAGTCTACAATGACGCTCTATACCATCAGGGAATAGTATCGATTAGAAGCATATGGCAAATCCACTGCTCTTTTCAGTATACAGTGAATTGATTTCATTGCGCCCCTGTGCGCGGCAGATATGGTATTAATACGTTCAAAGAGATTGCAGCTCGATCCGGGTGAGTCCTGGCGCACTTCCCCGACATGCCAGGTAAGAATGGCAACGATCTATAAAGGTACAGGTGCTTTTCGGCATAGGGACCCTGGCCCTAGCAATATGGGTAATGAGATCCACACCGTCCTTGATCAGGCGGTGTCCCTCGTCTGATTCCCAGCAGGCCAGGCAGGAGTCGTTATTTTTCTCCACAGGCCCTATCTGCATGAGTTTTTCGCCAGCGACTGCGAATCTGGGCCAGACATCGAAAATGACCGGGTCGGTGCGCAGAGTTTCACACTTGAGTTTTGCCGCACCGGCAAATTGCCGGGTTGACGCCTCAACACCCTTGAAGAGTCGGCTATCCTGGAATGCCTCGATCATCGCTTCTGCGATATGGTCGATATCGCGCATGGTCTGTGAGATCTTTATATACCGACTCTCATAAAACGACTCTATCGGAATCGTGAAGGCACGGAATGGCTCCCCCCAAAGCTCATCGATACCCTCGTCTCCGCTGCGGTGTTTCACCATACGGCCAAGTTCCAGTGCCTCCAGCAGATACTGGCCACATTCATGCAGCATCTCCCTGCCTCTGCCACTGGTTATGTTCTCGTCTTCCTTTTTTACCAACTCTCTGAATATATCGGTTCCTCGATTGAATAGAGCACCGGCCAACATGGCGCCTTTCACCCGCTTCAGATCTGGATCGCTCTCCTCCTCATAGGCCTTCCTGGCCTCATTTAATCTGTCTCCAGGCATGTTGATGCCATGTTCAACATGGTTGAACAATCGACGGGTAAGAGCCTCAATCAAGTGTTTTTTTGCCTCCAGGTTATCTTCCATGGGTACATAGTACTTTATCCAGTAACCATCATAGAAGATACAGGTCTTACCATCGATATCCCTGATAGTGCCGTTGGGAATCTGGTCTGGTATATGCATTGGTACTTCCTAGAGCCAATTAACACTGAACGGTCGACTCTGCTGGGACTCTTTTTTTGTCCTGCAAGGCAGAAGAATGGCCGACACATGATGACACAATAGGAGAGAGTGATGACGCTCCTACATGGCAACGCAACCTCGACCTAAGAAAAAGTGCTAACCGCATTGCTAATCTTTCATTTGGCATCACCAAACTTCTCTCCTTGCGCCATCATTGGCGCTTTCTCAGGTGCAACAAAGCCGATTGGATGAGTATTAACGGTCTCTACAATATTTACACTAAAAACTTTGACCCTACATGAGTGAATTTGTCACATTTAGTGCGATTTGGGACGATAAATATTTTTCGCGGCAGCTATTTCATAAAAGTCCAACTTTTTCCTCTGAATTGACATACCAATAAACCGACAACTAAATATGACATTTCAGCCGCAGTATACGAGCCACAACTTGGTCAAATACAGGCATGAAGCCCTGAATGCAATATACTGGTTGCCATGTTGATAATGCTAGCAATTTATCACTCCGAGAAGCGCAGGATCAGATGACTTCCAGCTGCCTGACCAGTGACGCCAGCTTTTCATCTTCTTCCAGGGCACCCTCCCAGAATGTATAGACAATCCGCCGCTCCCCCTCACCGACTACCAATTTGGCCTGAAAAGCCTGCCCATCCCCTGGTTTTGGATGTTCGATGAACGAACTCAGGGACTCAACCGCGTTCTGGAGCTCTGATTCCTGGTGCCTGGTCAGAGTTCCTGAACGCGGCTTTTGTGTGGCATAAGTACCTGTATGAACAGTATAATTTCCCTCACCGTCGATTTCGATACGAAATGAATACTCCTCTTCACCGGTAACCTGGTAGTTAATGGGAATCATACCTAACTCCTGAAAACAGTCTGTCAACTATGTTAAATTTTGCGCCCAAATGCATCATATTTAAAGGTTGTAAAGCCATATTTTGTGGATCGAACAGCAATGCTGGGAAATTGAAGGCTGATCGCCAATCCATTAATCATCGATAGCCCTTATGGAGAGCGAGTATGAAAGATCAATCCGTTGCAATCGTGACCGGCGCCAACCGTGGGCTCGGTTTGGAAACCAGCCGTCAATTGGCCAAGCTTGGTTATCATGTTCTGCTGACCAGCCGAAACGAGATCGATGGGCAAGCCGTGCAACAGATGCTGCTAAACGAGGGTCTCGACGTCTCTTACCACCCGCTGGATGTTCGCAATGAGGTCTCAGTGGAGGCTCTCGTGCGCCACTTCCACCAACACCATATACGACTACGAATTCTGGTCAATAATGCAGGGATATTTCCTGATCCTGCTCCATGGGAATCGGAGAGTTCTATCTTTGACAGCGACACCGACACCATTCTTGAGGGTTTCGATACAAATACCCTGGGGCCATTACGGCTATGCCAAAAGTTGATACCGCTGATGAAGGGAAAAGGTTGTGTGGTAAATGTCTCATCCGGCATGGGCCAACTCAGTGAAATGGGAGGCGGCTGCCCAGCCTATCGCTTGTCGAAGACGGCGCTCAATGCAGTAACCCGGATCTTTTCAGAGGAGCTAAAGCAGACAAAGATAAAAATCAACTCCGTCTGCCCCGGTTGGGTGCGTACAGATATGGGTGGGAAAGAGGCGGACCTATCCATTCCAGAAGGTGCAAAAGGTATCGTATGGGCGGCCACGCTACCGGATGATGGACCAAGCGGTGGTTTTTTCCGTAATGGGAAAGCCATTGATTGGTAACTATTAAGCCGATACCTATCCCGAATGTTTCATCCGGGAACGCGATGATCCTGTCGGGATCGTCGTTCAGATGCGGATTTGCGATTGAGTCAATTGTGACGTGATTCCAACTCGTCGATTCGCAATTTGAGGCTGTCGATCTCACTTTGCATCTCGTTCAGCATCAATTCCAGCAGCTCGATGCGAGAGGATTGACCCTGTTCTATGTCTGTTTCGACGATGGCAGGCCCGTTAACCTCGATCGATTCTTCTATGGCGCCGCAAAACAGATGGGCATAGCGTGATTCGCGCCTGCCAGGCTCACGAGCAAGACGCACCACAAAAGGACCATCCTGGCGTTGCATCAACCCACTCAATACTGACTCCACCTCTTGTACATCGGAGAATTGGCATAATCGGTTGGTACGACTACGCAACTCACCCGGTGTCTGAGGCCCCCTAAGCAATAAGACGCAGAGAATCCCCAACTCCTGGGCTGAGAATTCAAGTGCGCCAAAACCGGTATTGCAGAAGCGATGTTGATATTTGGACACACGACTGCCGAATCCGGTTCGATCGCTGACCAGGTGCTTTTTCTTCAAGTCATCCAGCAGGTTCTGCACCTCATCCTCTTGCAACTGCAGCACCGGATCACGACTACTCTTCTGGTTACAGGCGTTGGTTAGTGCGGCGAGAGAGAGGGGGTATTGGTCAGGAGTGGTAACCTCCTTCTCAAGCAGACATCCTATAACACGCGCCTCTAAAGGTGTGATTTCTATTTTCATTTTCTACCGCTACACAGATAAGACGTTAAATTAACCTAATCATTGCATAAATGTGCCCAAAAAACAGGAACCCAGAAGCAAGACTATGGATACACTCAATCTTCTTTGTGTACTTTTTTGCCAAGGCGGTACCCCACGTCTAATTAGTGCCCGTCCATAAATGAGGGGTTCTTTTCTACCCCTCGGCGCCAAACGGTTGTCTTTCTCCGACGCCCTAACAGCGCATCCCTGTGCTGACGGGGCTCACGCGGCATCCATGCCGCTTCTTCGAAAGACAACCGTCTGGCGCCTACCAACGTTCAAGTCGTTTCTGGATAGGCACTAATTACCCAGATTTTCAACCTGGCTCCCTCACAAGCTCCTGGGGACGATAATCAATATTCAGTTTAAGAGACCCAGCTGGTTGCTAGAATTTAGTTAGGGTCCGCAAAAAAACGATGAAATGGATTTTTATGACTCATTTCAAACCAGCCGTAGAGAGATTGCTTCAACCTGCCACAGAGCAGCGATTGGTCAGCGGG
>JASFJX010000078.1:0-9594 GCA_050119385.1 Candidatus Thiodiazotropha sp.
AATAGGTCGTGAGGCTGTCGAAAAGCGTCCTACGATATTGATCATCGCTTTTTGGGCTGCGGCTGTAGCCAATGATGGCAACATGTTGATCTACAACCTTTTCATGCACCAGGTTATAGAGTGCTGGTATGAGTTTTCGCCGGGTTAAATCACCGGCCGCACCGAAAATCACCAAAACACATGGCTCTAATCGATCTGCCTGCAGAAACAGTTCATGGGCGTTAAAATGTTGATGTACCGGAATATCGGTAGCTGTCATATTACCCACCTTTGGGTTTCCGTTATTGTTTTATTCGATAATTACTGCATGTTTAAAAAACAAGGGTTGCATTAATAAATAAAAATATCCACCCCTCTAGCCCGATTGTTTCATCCGGGCTGGATAGAGACTATTTTATAATAACGACAGGGAGATAGCTCTTCCATTCCCGATATTGGGAAGATAACAATTAGACAACATAATCAGCTCAGTCTATTTAAGGTATAGACGTTGAAAACATTAGGGTAATCAGTAAAATCCTGCAATTTGCAAGTATTTATCTGTTTCACCGTTAAAAAATTTACAAAATCCATTGTATAATGAAATGACTTTTTGAGAATAAAGATGAATGAAACGATTTACACCAAATAAGTATCTATATTATTTTTAGGTGATTTTCCAATTTAAACTAGTCAGGCATTTGCTCGAACTGTTCGACCCATTGAGCGTACGATCACAATGACCAATGCCGTAAATTATGCAGGGATGCAGGCACCGTCTACGACTCTCAATCATGGAGATGTCGCTTCATTACACAATGCCTAAACACTGTTTTATCCTTTTTATTACTTCAGGAACAACACATTGCATCAAGATATTAAAATTGGCGTATTTGTCGACGCAGAAAACGTTCGTTACAACGGAGGATACCAGTTACGTTACGATATCCTAAGGATGTTCGCAGCACGTTATGGTGGATCCCTACTCAGACTTAACACCTATATAGCTTTCGATCAGGAGCGCGCCAAGGAAGACCCTGAATACCGTCGTCGTGCCATGACCTATCAGCAAATGGTCAGGGAGTACGGCTGGAAGGTCATTGTAAAAAATGTCCGCCGCTATACTGATGACGAGGGTAACGTTACCACGAAAGCCAACGCAGACCTGGATATGGCGGTTGACGCCATGCTGCAATCAGAGAAGCTCGATCTATTGCTTCTTGTCACCGGTGACGGGGATTTCCTCCAGGTCGTAACCGCCCTACAAGATCGTGGCTGTCGGGTGGAATTGCTTGGATTCCGTAATGTTTCTCAGGAATTGCGCAGACTTGTGGACGATTACTATTCGGGATTCCTGATCCCGGATCTGTTGCCTATCTCCTATGAGCCACGCAATGAGTGGGGCGAGCCAGGCTCCTGCGTCAGGGGCGTCTGTGCAAAATGGTTTCCAGAGAAAGGCTATGGTTTTCTAAGATTTCTCAAACGTATCGATCCCAATTTATGGATTATCGATCCCCGTCAAGAGGATTCACCTTACGAGAGTGTCTTTTGCCATGCCAATGAACTGGCCGACGAAGTGACGGACGATATAATGTCAAATCGGGACTCCGTACTCGAATTCTATATCGAGAAGAGCGATAAGGATGATGGCTATGTCGCCAACAATGTACGCCTGGTGCCAAGTTACGGCGGCATGGGCCTCTAGTCCATGCGCTAAATTCGATAACACTCAGAGCCCCGCTAGCCCGAGTATTTCACCCGCTTGTGAGCCAAGGCAAGGCGCACTTCACAGGGAATGGCATGCCCTTTCCAAGAAGTGCAACGTGGAATTGGCCCACTGGGGATGTGACTGGAATATGCCTTGTAATAGACAGACTAATCCGGATTAAGGATGGCTTGATAACCTCTTGCTGAGTCTCCGGCACGAACTATGGTTCCACCTCGCAAGGGATAACTCCCCTTTTGGCGGTCGGTGTAATAGAGCTGAAGGGACTCTTTTATCACCGGGAAAGCAAGCTGCTCCCAAGGTACATCCTGTTCATCGAACAGTTTGACCTCCAGGCTCTCCTCCCCCGCTGAAAAATCGAGATCGAGAAGCCGGCTGCGAAACAACAGATAAACCTGATTGATATGAGGAAGATTGAATAGCGTATAAAGCCCCTCCACTTCCACCCTGGCGCAGGCCTCCTCCAGCGTTTCCCGGGCGGCACCCTGTTGACTCGTTTCACCATTCTCCATGAATCCCGCCGGTACGGTCCACAAACCATACCGCGGTTCGATGGCACGACGACATAAGAGAATTTGCTGATCCCACACTGGTATGCAACCGACAACAATCTTTGGATTGAGATAATGGACGGTACTACAGTTATTACAGACATGTCTTGGCCTGTTATCACCTGCGGGAATCTTGACTTCGAGCTCTGCACCGCAGTGGCTGCAATACTTCATCTTTCACATCCTATCGATTTGTTAACCCGGAATTTTTATCCGGGAACACTATAATCACGCTGGAATCGTTATTCAGATGCGGATTGCGATTGGGTCAATAGCCCAAGCTATTGATGATTGAGCAAATACCACAGCTGGGCGGCGTGACTGGCTAATCAGCATTGTCTCCGATTGCTGGAAGTTGCGTCCAGCGCCCCATCCCCAAGGCTCCAGCCACCTTTTCCTGATATGATATGTGACCTTTTTAAACGAGAAACATCCTCAAGATTAAGGTTTTCTAATAGACCATACCTTGGAGTCAACGCAGAAAATGCCGCAACAGATCCCAGAGGCAGATCTCGATGAAGCGATCGCAGCCATTGACCTCGGCTCAAACAGTTTCCACCTGATCGTGGCACGGGTCATCGAGGGCCACCTGCAGATCATCGACAGAATTAAAGATACAGTCAGACTCGGCGAAGGGCTGACCGAAGACAAACATCTAAAACCCCAGGTAGCTGAGCGTGCCCTTGAGTGTCTGCAGCGATATGCGCAGCGTCTGCGTCCGTTACCGGCTGAGAATATCCGTGTCGTTGGCACCAATACCATGCGCCAGATCCATCCGGATGACAACTTTCACAGCCTGGCCGAAAAAGCACTGCTGCATCCCATTGATATCATCGCAGGACGCGAGGAGGCCCGGCTAATCTATCTTGGTGTAGCCCATGGCCTCGCTGCAGGGGATGAAACACGTTTGGTGGTCGATATCGGCGGTGGCAGTACTGAGCTGATCATCGGTCAGGGATATCAACCAGATGAGCGTGAGAGTCTGCATATGGGGTGCGTCAGTATCACCCGCAGGTTTTTTGCCGACGGCAAGATAACGACACAGGCGATGCGTGATGCGGAACTCGCCTGCAGCCTGGAAATACGTCCGGTGAGGCATGCATTCAGAGATGCGGATTGGACACGGGCAATCGGCAGTTCAGGCAGCATCAAGTCGATCGGTAACCTTATTCTGCAACAGGGATGGAGCAAAACAGGGATCTGTTACGAATCGTTGGAGCGCCTGAAACAGACATTGATCGATGCCGGCAGTATCGACAAGTTCTCGCTGAAAGGACTGTCTGAAGAGAGAAAACCTGTGTTTGCCGGTGGCCTGGCTGTGCTATCGGCCATATTCGAGCAGATTGGCATCGAACATATGGAGGTCTCATCCGAGGCCTTGCGTGAAGGTTTGATATACGACATGGTCGGGCGTAGCCACCAGGAGGATGCCCGTGAGCGAACCCTGAAGGCCCTGATGCGTCGGTATGATGTGGATCAGGAGCAGGTAGAACGGGTGGAGACAACCGCCCTGGCCCTGCTTGAACAGGCTAAAAGGTCCTGGAACCTGGGGGAGCCGCGCTATAGCGCCATGCTCTCCTGGGCAGCCAAACTGCATGAGATAGGCCTCACTGTATCCCACAGCCAATTCCAGAAGCATGGTGCCTACCTGCTGGAGAAATCCGACCTATCCGGCTTCTCCTTACAGGAACAGAAGATTCTCGCTGCCTTGGTCAGGGGACATCGACGTAAATTCCCGACAGCAATATTCGAAACACTTCCCAAGGATGTGGTGAGCTGCACCAAACTGCTCTGTATATTACTCAGACTCTCGGTACTGACCCATCGGGCAAGATCCACTATGGCAAAACCCGTACCACGGCTGGAGGTGGAAGACCACAGGATATCCCTGGTATTTCCTGAAGATTGGATTGCCCAGCATCCTTTGACTCGCAAGGAGTTGGAGCAGGAGGCCGACTACCTGGAATCAGCGGGCTATCTACTCAGATTTTCCTGAAGCAGTGGACGTAGCGCACCGAGCATCTCCTCGATGCCGGAACCATGGGCCATCCTGCGCACCAGCTTGCCCTGTCTATCGATGATATAGGTATCGGCGCTATGATCGACCACATAGTTTTCATCTTCTTGTTTCTTAACGATACGGTAAGCGGCGCCATAACGCTCGACGATATCATCAAGCTCATTCCTGCTCCCGGTCAGACCGAGCATTGATGGATGAAAATACTCCACATATTCCTTCAGGCGTTGCGGCGTATCTCGATCCGGGTCGACACTCACAAACAGCGGTTGTACCTGTTCTCGCTCAGCATCACTCAACACAGACAGGGTGCTGCTTATCATGGCAAGGTTGGTCGGACATATATCCGGGCACCAGGTATAACCGATGTAGAGCAGCACAATTTTACCGTGGTAGTCGCTCAGACTGACTCGGCCTCGATAAGAGGTTAAGGAAAAATCGCCGCCTGTCGGCTCATTGGAAATTTCCGGGTCGAGTGCGACATGCCCCTCTTGCGTGACAGGATCCCAAAACAGAAGCATCCATATAAGCAAGCCAGCCGCTGATGCAATGGCAATAAAAAGTACGATTCTTTGCATTGTAAAAATGTTATCACCTCAGTGCTGTGGTTAAATCCCATATTTCGTCTATATCTCCGCCAAGTCCCCTTTATCTTCCAACCATTTTTTGCGGTCTGATGCCCTTTTCTTGGCAAGCATCATATCCATGATGCGATTTGTGCTATCTCCATGTTCTATCGTCAACTGAATCAGGCGACGGGTATCAGGGTGGATAGTCGTCTCGCGCAGTTGCAGAGGATTCATTTCGCCCAGACCTTTAAAACGCTGTACATTCACCTTGCCACGTAATTTTTCCGCTTCGATACGATCCAGTATTCCCTGTTTTTCCGAGTCATCCAAAGCGTAAAAGACCTGCTTTCCCACATCAATTCGGTAGAGTGGCGGCATGGCTATATAGACATGCCCCTGCTCCACAAGCTGCCTGAAATGTCGCAGAAACAAGGCACACAAAAGCGTTGCGATATGTAATCCATCCGAATCCGCATCGGCCAGGATGCAGATTTTACCGAACCTCAGGTTAGACAGATCGTTGCTGCCGGGTTCAACACCAATGGCAACGGAAATGTCATGTACTTCTTGTGAAGCCAGCACATCCCCATGCTCCACCTCCCAGGTGTTGAGAATCTTGCCCCGTAACGGCATGATCGCCTGAAATTCACGATCCCTCGCCTGCTTTGCCGATCCCCCTGCTGAATCACCTTCAACCAAAAACAGCTCGCTTCTAGCCGGATCCACCGAACTGCAATCGGCCAACTTCCCGGGCAATGCCGGTCCCTGGGTCACCTTTTTTCTGGCCACTTTACGTCCGGCACGCATGCGGCTCTGGGCCGATGAGATCGCCATCTCGGCAATCTGCTCACCTACATCGGTATGCTGATTCAACCAAAGGCTGAATGAATCCTTGACTACCCCGGAAACGAAGGCGGCACACTCCCTGGACGAAAGACGCTCTTTGGTTTGTCCGGAGAACTGAGGGTCCTGTAATTTAACGGAGAGTACATAGCAGACCCGGTTCCATACATCCTCCGGAGTCAGCTTGACCCCTCGTGGAAGTAGATTCCTGAATTCACAGAACTCTCTAACGGCATCGGTAAGGCCTGTCCGTAAGCCGTTTACATGGGTCCCCCCCTGGGAGGTGGGAATCAGATTGACATAGCTCTCCGTCACCAGTTCTCCGCCCTCCGGCAGCCAGACCACTGCCCAAGAAGCGGTTTCTGTATTTCCGGACATCTCACCTACAAAGGCCTGTTGCGGGATCATCGCCACTCCCTGCAAGGCATCCAGCAAGTAGTCTCTCAACCCGTCCTGGTAGACCCATGCCTCCTTGTCGCCACTCTTCTCATCATAAAATGAGACCTTTAGACCGGGACAGAGTACCGCTTTCGCCCTGAGAACATGGCGTAACTGACGCGTAGAGAAGCGTGAAGAGTCAAAATAACTCGGATCTGGCCAGAAGCGTAAACGCGTGCCGGTATTGTTACGCCCTACCTTGCCCACGACCTCCAGATCCGAGACTTTATGGCCATCGGCAAAGGCCATGTTGTGTTCCTTCCCGCCCCGTCGCACCCACACCTCGAGATGCTTCGAGAGGGCATTAACGACAGATACTCCCACGCCATGCAGGCCACCAGAAAAGCGATAGCTTTTATTGGAAAACTTGCCGCCGGCATGCAACTTGGTCAGGATTACCTCGATCCCCGGTACACCCTGCTGAGGGTGGATATCAACCGGCATGCCTCGACCGTCATCCACGACTTCCAATGAACCGTCTTTATACAACGTGACTTCTATCGACTTGGCATGACCAGCAACCGCCTCGTCAACGCTGTTGTCTATAACCTCCTGGGCGAGATGATTGGGCCGAGTGGTATCGGTGTACATCCCGGGTCGCTTGCGTACCGGCTCCAAACCGCTGAGTACTTCAATATCTGAAGCGTCGTAACTACCACTCATCTTACTCTGTCGATCCTATGCTAATGGTTTTCAACGGCCGGAGTTTACACATCTGAAAGAGTGCTGGCGAGTCTCATGTCACACTCAACCGCCCTGCGACAACAAATCCGCTTTGCCTCCGTCATTGACCGGCGTATATGGGGTAGGTTAGTTTACTCCGATACCCCGGCTTCCCCGGATGCGTTCACATTATTGCGACTCAAGAAAGTGCCAAGAAAACAGAAAACCCCTACCTTCGAAGAGGCAATGCAGGAGCTGGAAAGCTTGATACAAACCCTTGAAGAGGGTGATTTGTCCCTCGAAGCGTCATTGAAATCCTTTGAAAGGGGTGTTGCCCTGACCCGAATCTGCCAGGCATCACTGCAAGAGGCTGAACAGAAGGTCCGCATCCTCAACGGCGAGACACAAACATCAGAGCTGGAATCCTTCACCGATGACAATGAATGATGGCCTGAAGGCCTTCACTGAAAAATGCCAACAACGTGTGGAGCAGGCGCTGGACCGCCTTCTCCCCCCAGCCTCTACCCTGCCCACACGTCTGCATGAGGCGATGCGATACACCACCCTCAACGGTGGCAAGCGTATCCGCCCCTTGCTGGTGTATGCTGCCGGACAGGCACTGGATGTCTCTTGGGAGAGACTTGATACCCCTGCCTGCGCTGTTGAGCTGATCCATGCCTATTCCCTCGTTCATGACGATCTGCCCGCGATGGATGATGATGATTTAAGACGCAATCAGCCCACCTGTCATCGTGCTTATGACGAAGCGACAGCGATCCTTGTAGGGGATGCCTTGCAATCCCTGGCCTTCAAGTCTCTCTCTTGCGATCCCAGCATGCAGGCGGATGCCCGGATCAGGCTCTCAATGGTAGAAACACTTGCCCGGGCCAGCGGCTCCCGTGGCATGGCGGGAGGACAGGCCATCGATCTGGAAGCGGTAGGCAAAGAACTCAACCTGGCAGAGCTGGAAAATCTGCATATACACAAGACCGGCGCCTTGATCAGGGCCGCAGTGCGCTTGGGCGCCTTGCTTGACGAGAAGGCCGATAAAGCGCTCATCCAATGCCTTGATCACTATGCTAAGTGTGTAGGACTGGCATTCCAGATACAGGACGACATTCTCGATATCGAGGGTGATACAGAGACCCTGGGGAAAACCAAAGGCAAAGATCTGGCCCAGGAAAAACCGACCTACCCCTCATTACTTGGGCTCACCGGAGCAAAAGAGAAGGCGGAAGATCTCATTCAGGAGGCATTGCACAGCCTTGATGCCTTCGATGTCGAGGCTGATCCACTGCGTTGGATTGCACACTATATAACAGCTAGAACTCACTAATTTAAATCACAATTATTTTGTCATGCAAGCACTTAATCCGATTCTTTAACCCGGTCCCATAGAAAATAAAACTAACTAGCTGTTTTTTAAATATTTTATAAGAATAGTCAAGGTATCCCTTTAATTCCTTAGTGTTTGACTCCAGATACAGATTTTAGGGATAATTATTTGTTCGACCCGTTTGATATCTAGGGAACGACAACAATATACAGTGCTGAATTTCGAAGGTTCGGCTATAAATACCAGATGTTCTCTCAGTTGTCCCCGATCTGGGGTGGGAATACCCTTGAATCAACATTTATCACACGCCCTCACTCGCTGGTGGGGCAGGATTAAAGAATATGCTCGATAAGACTCCGCTTAGCGGTTCACAAATCGCTGATGTGCAGAACAGCGCCGATACACGCCAAATTGCCATAAACAAGGTGGGTATCAAAGATATTCGACACCCTATGAGAATCAGGGATCGCAGTGAGGGAGAACAGCACACAATTGCCAATTTCAATATGTACGTCAATCTGCCGCACAATTTCAAGGGCACCCATATGTCCAGGTTCGTGGAGATCCTGAACAGCCATGAGACTGAGGTTACGGTCGAGTCTTTCAAAGATATGCTGGCCGAGATGACAGAACGACTGGAGGCGGAGTCGGGCCATATCGAGATGAACTTCCCCTTCTTCATCAATAAAACAGCACCGGTCTCAGGTGTAAAGAGCCTGCTTGATTATGATGTCACTTTGATTGGCGAGATCCATGGCGGCCGGCCAATTATCGATATCAAGGTTGTGGTTCCGGTAACCAGTCTCTGCCCCTGTTCGAAGAAGATCTCCGACCGCGGAGCCCATAACCAACGCTCTCATGTCACCGTGCAGGCAAGAACAGTCGGTTTTATCTGGATCGAAGAGATCATCGACATGGTGGAGAAACAGGCTTCCTGTGAACTCTTCGGCCTGCTGAAAAGACCCGATGAGAAATTTGTTACCGAACACGCCTATGACAACCCGAAGTTCGTCGAAGATATGGTGCGGGATATTGCGGTTCGATTGAATCAAGAAGAGCGAATCAGTGCCTACATCGTAGAGTCGGAGAATTTCGAATCCATCCACAACCACTCTGCCTACGCCTTAATTGAACGGGACAAGACAACCGATCAGGCATGATCCAGATCAGCTGCCTGTTATATGGGTGCGGCTTGCAGCACCGCCCCTTACTGGCACTCAAGCCGATGAAAAGCACCTGCCACTTGGTTAAGAGAGACTAGCAGCCGCAGGACCGACGCATAAAGAACCGTTGTTTTCGAAGCTAATTAATATCAATCACCGCAAACCGTTGTAAATGAATCGGTCATTACTTGATCACTTCTATCCTTTGGTTGCATCCAATACAGTGCCGGCCACTACTCTTTCTACGAGAGGTCCCGCGCATGAATAAGAATGGAACCATCATCTTCATAAGTCTTGTTTTCTATAATC
>JASFJX010000079.1:0-9590 GCA_050119385.1 Candidatus Thiodiazotropha sp.
CGGAGGCAGGGTCATTTCAACCACCCGCAGGCGGAAGTAGAGATCGCTTCTGAAGGTCTGTTGTTGGACCAGTTTACGAATATCCCGGTGGGTGGCGGCGATAATCCTGATATTGGGACCGCTGTTCATCGTTTGCTGGCCACTATACTCATCGCCCTGCAGTACGCGTAACAGGCGGGCTTGGGCCGCCATGGAGAGTTCGCCAACCTCGTCCATGAAGAGGGTACCGCCATGGGCCTTGGCGAGCAGTCCGCCACGTCGGGAATCACTTTTATTCTGCTGGCCGAATAACTCGGCCTCTACCTGGTTTTCCGGTACCGCGGCACAGTTGAAAACGATAAAGGGTGATTGACTGCGTTGACTCTGTTCATGCAGTGCCCGGGCCACCAGCTCTTTTCCCGTACCTGACTCTCCGAGGATCAATACCGTGGCATCGGTGGGGGCTACCTTGTCGATACGTTTAAATACGTCGATCATTGCCGGGCATTTACCCACCATTCCGCGTACCGGATAGCTCTTGTCCACCTCTGATTTGAGAAACTCCTGCTGACGCTGTTGGCGATCCTGTTTGATGATGCGTTCCACCACCATCAGCAACTCATCGTGGTCGAAGGGTTTGGCGATATAATCGATGGCCCCCTGTTTCATCGCATCCACGGCAGAACGTATACTGGCATAGCTGGTCATGATCAGAACCGGTACCGGCGCTGCGGTTTCGATGATCTGGGTCCCGGGTGCCCCGGGCAATCTGACATCACTGATGATCAGGTCGAAGGAGGCGAGGGGGCTTGCTTGTGCCTGTTCGACCGAACCTGCTTCGGTGACTTGATAACCATTGCGTTCGAGCAGCCGCCGGACTGCCCGGCGGATGACCTCTTCGTCTTCGATAATGAGTATATGATTCATGATGTTTCTTCCATGACGCCATTTAAGCCGGCCTTGGGTAGGTCAATAATAACCCGAGTGCCCTTGCCTTTCTTAGAGTCTATGTTAATAGCGCCCTCGTGGTCCGTAACAATTTTGTAGGCGATGGCAAGACCTAGCCCGGTGCCGTCGCCTGGTGCCTTGGTGGTGAAAAATGGTTCGAAGATGTAGCTGAGGTCCTGCTCCTCGATGCCCTCGCCCTGGTCCTGAACTTCGATTCTCACCAGATCATCGATTTCAGCGGCACTCAGGTCAACACGACTACCGGGCGGTGAGGCATCGCAGGCATTGGTGAGAATGTTGACCAGGATCTGTGAAATACCCTGGCGGTCTGCATAGATCGTGAGATCGGGTGGGCAGAGGTTTTCGCACTGGACCTGGCGACCGTGGCGGGTCAGTTTCACCAGGCGGATCGCTTCGTCCGCCACTTCATGGATGGAGAAATTACACATATTACCGCCGATCCCGCCACTGCGGCTGAAATTCATCAATGTTTTTACGATTGAGGTGATGCGCTGGGTCTGGTTGATTATCTCTTCTATGCTTTCCCTCACCAATTCCGGATCATCCTCATGGCGCAGGTTTTGTGCCAGGGATGCAATGCCGGTCACCGGATTTCCGATTTCGTGGGCAACACCTGCCGCCAGCCGGCCGATTGAGGCCAAACGCTCGCTATGGGCCAATTCAGCCTCCAGGGTTTCCAGGTTGGTAAGATCCTCCATCAGCATGACTTGGCTGGTGCGTGCCGCATCTAGCGGATGGTTCATTGGCACTGGGGTTGGAATAGCAGCCTTATGCAGGTTAAACCAACGACTCTTCCCTTGATGCGGGACTTCCAGATGGTATATGTGCTCATCAGAGGCTGTAGCGAATCCTGTCAGCAGATTGCCCCATGGAGGAGGCAGTCTATGCAGTGATACGCCGATGACATCCCGGGCGGGGACCCCGGTCATCACCTCCATGGCCAGATTCCAGATGGTTACTGTGCGTAGCCGGTCAATGGTACAGACTCCGAGTGGCAGATCGAGCAGGATCTGTCGATGATAGCGACGCAGATTGTCGAGATCAGCACTCAGTCCGCGCAGCTGGGTGCGTGAATTTTCCAGCTGATCCTCGATAAAACGCATGGAATCGGCCAGGGCGGTTTGGGTATGGATGTCGAGCTGCAGCCTTCGATTGATAATCATATGCGCCAGCTGTGGTCCCAGCAGGCCGGACAGGTTTCGCTCAATGCGTTCACGCAGTCGACGCAGATGCGCCGGACGTGTCTCATTGAACGGCAGGTTGAGATCCTTGAGCGCTTGTTCCACCTCGCGTTGGGCGGCTTCAGCCCCCAGCATCTGCGACAATTGCTTAGTGAACTGGGTTGTGGATACAGCGCTGACCATACCCCCCAGTGGTACCAGTGACTCGCTGCAACATGCCTGTGCCGCCTCTTTTTCACCCAGGCTCTGTTTACTCAGCAGGGAGCCAAAGATAAACAACAGGGTGTTGGCGGTAAGTGTCCAGAATGTCGCAAACTCCCAGTTGTTCATGCCTGATGCAGCGATCAAGGCGGGTATATCGAACTCGGTTCGTACGAAGCCTGAACTCTCCAGAAGCGGGATAAGTAATGTACCTACCCAACCTCCTATGCCGGCCAGCAGACCCAGGATGAAACCGCGCCGGGTGGCACGACGCCAATAGAGAAGCCCGATGATGCCTGGAAGGAACTGGGCGACTGCGACAAAGGAGATCAAACCGAGCTGAACCAGACCCTGATGCTTTTCAAGCAGTATATAGAAGCCGTAACCCGCCATGATGATCAGGGCGATCAACAATCTACGGCCCAATAGTAGCCAACGATAGAGATTGACCTGGGGATCGGGAAAGTTGGTGGGGAGCAGGATGTGATTCAGGGTCATCGATGAGAGCGCCAGGGTGGTGATGATCATCATCGCGCTGGCGGAGGATATACCTCCGATAAAGGCGAGAAAGGGTAACCAGGAGGGTCCCTGATCCAGGGTGATGCCGAGGGCGAAGTAGTCAGGAGGCAAGGTGAGGCCGAGTGCCTCGCCTCCCCAGAGAATCAGCGGTATCGGCAGATTGATAAGCAGAAGATAGAGCGGGAAGCCCCAAGTGGCGGTCTTCAATGCCTTTGGTTCGAGATTCTCCGCAAACAGCATATGAAATTGTCGCGGTAATAGAAACGCAGCGGCGAAGGCCAACAGCAACAGGGTCGACCAGGGCCCTTCTCTTACCGGTTGGTAGAGGCGGTCGAGCATTTCCGGGTGTTCAGCAAGCCATCTATTGAGGTCGGAAAATCCACCGAACACTCCAATCAGCGTGACCAGACCTATGACCAGCAAGGCCACCAGTTTAACCAACGATTCAAATGCAATCGCCAATACCAGGCCGCGATGTTTTTCACGACTGGTGTTGTGCCTTGCGCCAAATAGAATGGCAAACACCACCAGGGCGGAACAGAAGATCAAGGCCAAGATGCGTGGTGCCACGGTATGGCCGATCATTTGCAGGGAGTCGGTGACCGCGCGGATCTGCAGTGCGATATAGGGCAGGGTGCCTACCAGCATGAAGAGGGTGACCAGAATACCCGCCAATTGACTGCGGTAACGGAAAGCGAACAGGTCGGCCAGGGATGTCAGCTGGTACTCCCGTGTCAGGCGAAGCAGAGGTTGAAACAGTATCGGGGTGAGAGCGAATGCCAGTGTCACACCCAGGTAGATGGTCAAAAAGAGGTATCCTTGGGTTTGAGCGAAGCCAACACTACCGTAGTAGGTCCAGGATGTGGCGTAGACGCCGAGTGAGAGCACATAGATCAAGGGGTGGCGTATGACACGCTCAGGAATACGCCCGCTATCTCCCGCGGAGGCGATGACAAACAGCAGTCCCAGGTAGAGAAAGCCTATGCCTAAGAGTAACCAGAGATCATGGGTCATGGTGTCTTGTGTTGATCCATGCAATGACACAGATGACCGCTAACCAGATCAGAAAGGGTAGATACCAGGGGCTTCCAGGGGAGGTCCACCAGATCATGATGGGCGCTGAGAAGAGCAATAGAACCAGCAAACCCAGGGCGATGGTGCGGTCAATCTGTCGATCGGGTGGTGGTGGCTCTTGCATGCTTAGAGCCTAGCAGTTGTTACCTTCTGTAACAACCCTGAAGAAAAGGAAACAGGTGTCAATGAAGGGTCAGCAGCCGGCGATAGGCGGAGGTTTTGCTAACGCCGACTGCTCGATATGGGTGTCAGGAACCCTTCTGCCCCTGTATATTGTCTATCATCTCATACAGCTTGGCCGATAGCTCGGTGGGTTCGAATTTCGGTACATAGGCATCGGCGCCCACACCCTTACCCAGCGCCATGTTGGCATCCGCTGAAAGTGATGAGTGCATAATGATGGGTATATCGCTGAAGCGGGGATCCTCCTTGATTTTCTTCGTCAATACATAACCGTCCATCTCTGGCATCTCTACATCGGTCAGTATGACCTGCACAAAATCGCTGGATTTGTGATCCGTTGCTTCAGCCCTTTCAGCGATCTCTTTGAGTTTGCTCCAGGCCTCGGCCCCATTGGTGGTGCTGATGTATTTAATCCCCATGTGCTCCATGGTGCGAATGATCTGATCCCGGGCAACCGCCGAGTCATCAGCGAATAACAGTGTGATTTCACTGCCTTCAACTTGTTGGATACCCTCGAAGATCTCCTCACCTTGACCGAATCCTGATGTCTGACTGAGGACCATCTCTACATCCATGATCATAACCAAACGTGCATCCTTGAGTTCCGTCACAGCGGTGACCAGACCACCATGCTGTTGCGCCATCATGGCCGGTGGCACCTTAACGTCTTCCCAGGCCAGGCGTTCGATGGTATCAACCGCGTGTACCAGAAAGCCCTGGACATTCTTGTTGTACTCGGTGACGATCAAGATACTCGGACGCTCTTCGGTTTGAATACCACAGAAATCGGGCAGATTGATCACAGGTATCATATTCCCTCGTAGACTCACCATTCCCTCTACCGATGGCGGCATGTCCGGAGCATGGGTGATCTCCGGTACCAACATCACTTCACGTACCTTGAAGACATTAACGCCATAGGTTTCTTCACGGCCGGTTCTGATATCTTTACCCAGACTGAAAAGAAGAACTTCCAAACGGTTGGTGCCAGCTAAGCGCGTGCGGTCATCTACAGATTTAATAAAATTAGACATGGTCGTGTTACTCTAAAATAGAGGGAGTTTTCTAGATTCATGTAGAGAGCTGTCGATACGACAGGAACTCTCTTCCTCATGCATTTTGTAGCGGTCGCACATGGGAAAGCTTTAGCCGGGAAGTCAGGCTTGAAGCACAGTGACTATTTTCAGCGCTTGTGATTGATAAAACAGTTGTTCAGGGATAGATCCGCTAGGGCATTTCACCCGCCAGATCGCGACTTAGGGTCTGTTAACACTAATTTAATCGACTCTGCTGGGACATTTTTTCGTCCAGCAAGGCAGAATGATCGATGTATAGTTTGTCTATATGAGCGCATGATAACGCCGCTGGGGGGAAATAGCCCCAGCCCTTGGGGCGCAACAGTGCTGACTAAATTAGTGTTAACAGGCCTTAGTAAATAAGAAACAGCTAAATAACTGGAAAAAAAGACTCTTTTACACCAAGATCTGAATCATCGGCATTTAGGCGAGTGAATAGAGGAGAATCAGTGTGAATCCGGAGAAGGTGGTTTTTGGTTTTTTCATTGTACTGGCCTTGACCCTGAATTTTGGTTTTTTTGTTGGTGAACTCGATAATCCTGATCACCATCACGTTTATGAACTCTTTGCTGTCATCGTGGTAAACCTGATCGCCACTGTGCTCAAGTTTGGTGATCGTACCCAGATGGGAGCCGTTCTACTAGCGACCAGCTTGGTTGCGTTATTACAACTGTTTGTGGCAGCGCTGGTATGGACGGTGGCTGTGCATGTCACCGAGACGGGCCTGACCACAGTTACCATGGCCAGTATCGTCTCTCTATCCGGAGGCGCTATGCTGGCGAATGTGGTCTCCGTTGTTCTGTTGATCATCGAAACCGTGATGCTACGCCGTTAATCCCAGTCAGGCCTGGTGCGGTTCACACCATGAACAATATCTTCTTTCTGATCTTCAGGCGCATGCGGGCGCCATTGATAACCTTGGTGATGACTTACTCCATCGCCATGTTGGGTCTGGTGTTGATTCCGGGCCAGGATGCGGATGGCAATGTCTGGCATATGGATTTTTTTCATGCCTTCTATTTTGTCAGTTTCATGTCCAGTACTATCGGTTTTGGCGAGATACCCTATGCCTTCACTGCGGGGCAGCGTTTGTGGGTCAGTTTTTCTATCTTCTTCACGGTTGTCGTTTGGCTCTATTCAATTGGTACGGTATTGGCGCTGCTCAAGGATGAGACCTTCCAAAAGGCTTTAACAGAGCGGAGATTTGCTAATCAAATCAATAAAATGCGCGAGCATTTTTACTTGGTTTGCGGATATGGTCAAACCGGTGAAGCCCTGGTCAAGGCGTTGACAGATAGAAATCAGCACGCGGTCGTGATCGACATCATCGAAGACCGCGTCAATTTACTGAAGCTGGAAAACCTGCGTGAGTATGTTCCCGGTCTATGTGGTGATGCCAGTCTGCCGGAGCATCTGTTGGAAGCCGGTCTCAAGCACCCACTTTGTAATGGTGTGGTGGCGCTGACCAACTCCAATGAGGTCAACTTGATGATTGCCATAACAGCGAAATTGTTACATCCCGAGATCGGGGTGATCTGTCGCGCTGACTCCCATGATGTGGAAAGAAACATGGCTTCCTTTGGTACCGATTTCATCATCGATCCATTTGATGCCTTCGCGCTGCATCTGGCGACCGCAATTCAGGCACCGTGCCTCAGTCTGTTGCAGGATTGGCTCTCACTCGGCCGACGGGATATGCTCAACGATCCAGTCTATCCACCTTCTAAAGGACTCTGGGTGATTTGTGGCTATGGCCGCTTTGGTAAAGCGGTCTATGAAAAGCTTGTGCGTGAGGGGCTGGAGGTTATCGTGGTGGAAGCGCAACTCGAGATGACCGGTACCCCGTCGTCAACCTACATTGAGGGTCGCGGCACTGAGGCGGATACCCTGCAACAGGCGGAAATCGAGCGAGCGGTAGGCCTGGTCGCGGGAACCGACAATGATGCGAACAACCTCTCAATCATCATGACTGCAAGGTCGTTGAATAGTGATCTGTTTGTGATTTTACGTCAGAATCTGAAACAGAATGATGCGGTAATAGAGGCTGTTGGGGCCGACATGGTGATGTTACCCAGCGATATCATTGCCAACCGTATTCGGGTATTGTTAGGTGCACCGATGCAACATCAGTTTGTTAAGCTTGTGTTACACCAGGAAGACGAGTGGGCCTGCCAACTGATTAGCAGGATATCCGCCTTGGTGACGCGCCATGCACCGGAGGTGTGGGAAGTGGCCTTTTCCGAACGTGATTCACATGCGGTGTGCGCTTATGTCCAGCGTGGGAATCACCTGACTCTGGGGGATCTGATGACAGATCCCCGTGATAGAAGCGGCAAGCTGTCCTGTATCCCGTTGATGCTCTATCGCCGCAATGACTATGTATTATTACCTGAAATGGATCTTACGGTACAAAAGGATGATCATTTGCTTTTCTGTGGATCGGCTTATGCGAAAAATCGTATGCTCTGGACCCTGCAAAACGAAAATGCCTTAAACTATATTCTAACGGGTGAGACCAGGCCGGAAGGATGGGTCTGGCGCCGCTTGAGAAAAAGAGAGGTGATATGAGACCGCTAATGGAAAAACTCCACAAAGACCATCTCAATCTGGCGCGCCTGCTTGATCTGATGAGTAAAGAATTGGACGCATTGAGTGCCGGTCGCGAAGCGAATTTCGACCTTAAGATCGAAATGCTCGATTATATCGAGCACTATGCCGAACAATCCCATCATCCCACCGAAGATCAGATTAATAAAGTTGCTTTTCGCAAGAAATCGATGCAGGAGCATAAGGCACTCCTCGAACGAGTGAGCAAGGAGCATGGTGAGCTGATTGGTTTGGCTCGCAACTACCGGAATACTCTGGAGGGAGCCATGCAGGGAGAGGTGCTGCTGAGAGAGGAAGTGGAGATCATGGGGCGGGAGTTTGTTGCCCTGCAACGCCAGCATATCGACCTGGAGGAGCAGGAGATCTTTCCTCTGGTGGAAGCGGCGCTCAGCGATAAGGATTGGCAGAAACTGGAGCAGGAGATATCCGATACAGAGGACCCCGTATTCAATCGTCAAGACTTCAATCGCTTTCGCAGCCTTATCGACTATCTGAAAGCGCATGAAGATGAATAGCATCTGATGCAATGAGGTGGCCGCCAGGCTAAGGATAGATATTATCCGGCCGATAAGCTCCCAGAGTGGTTGGTCAATAAGTCGGTAAGATTATGATGCTTTCGGATCGCAGGCAGGGTACCTGTCTGATCGTTACTTACATGAAACTCCTGCTAGGGCTGGCGCTGTTCGTGCCCCCTTATCTCAAGGGTGTTGAGCTGGAAGACCAGCTCTATATGGCTGGCATTCACGAGTCTGCCTGGGAATTTTCCGGATCGGACTTCAGCTGTGATCTGAAACATGAGGTGCCTCAATTCGGTGTAGCTCATTTCAGGCGGATCGCCGGGGATAGCCTGCATTTTTTCATCAATAGCTTTCAGCCGGTACCGGAATCTGTGGATGGGGTGCTGAAAGAACGCTCGCCTGCTTGGGAGCACAATCCCCCCGATACCTTGCAGCACAAGATGCTGATATTGTCTGGGATGCGACCGATGGCGTTGAAGCGAAAGCAGGCCGGCTGGTTGCTCACCTCATTGAGCAAGGGGCAGGTAGGCAGCTTTTCTTTTCCGAATTGGGACGATAGTCGCAGACAGGTGAGGGTGGAACTGTCACCGGTTAAATTTCAAAAGCCCTATCGGGAATTCAAGCGCTGCCTGCGTCAACTCTCAAAAAGCGGGGGGTTTGCTGAACTAGAGCACTCGACGCTACATTTTGCGCTTGATGTGGATCGCCTGGACAAACAGGCCGAGCTGCGACTCGCTCAGTTGGCCGCATATCTTAAGGTCGATGAGAATATCAGGCGAATCACTATCGAGGGACATGCGGATGACCAGGGTACAAGACGATACAACAAGCGTCTTTCCGCAAGGCGTGCGCAAAACGTTTACAACTATCTCTCCGGCAAGGGAATCAAAAGGGGGGTAATGACCCAACGCTACTATGGTGAGTCCCGGCCCAAGATAGCAAAGTGGACAGAGGGTGCCAGGGCGGCCAACCGAAGGGTTGAAATCAAGCTGCAGCGATAACAATCTATACTGTGATATGCTAGAAATATCATGGATAGTGTGCCGACATTGGATGCTGGTGCAGGTGGATTGACATGGTTTGAACGAACCTGGCAGGCTTTTTGTCGGTTTGTCGTCAGGGTTTTTTATCGTCGCTTTGAGGTTGCCGGTAGTGAAAACCTGCCAATGGGGCAGGGCATAATCTTATGCGCAAACCATGTCAACGCCCTGGCGGATGCCGTCGTACTGCAGGCCGCGACAACCAAAGCCATTCGACCACTGGCGCGTAGCGGCCTGTTTGAT
>JASFJX010000080.1:0-9577 GCA_050119385.1 Candidatus Thiodiazotropha sp.
AATCATGGGGAAATGAATGAGGCTGAAAAACAATGGCTAGAGAATTGATGTTGCTCAGACATGGAAAGTCCGATTGGAGTCAACAGCTGGATGATTTCAAGCGGCCACTGAAGGATCGCGGTAAACGTGGTGCCCAACGCATGGGCGTATGGTTGCTGCAGCAGCGCTTGCAGCCCGACTTCGTCATCAGTTCTCCCGCCGAACGTGCCATCGTGACGGCACAAAAGACGATAAAGACCATGGGTGGTGATGCCAGTGCCATTAAACAGGATCGACGTATCTATGCCGCAAATGTGAATGAGTTGCTGGAGGTACTCGCGGATGTACCCGCTGAAAGTAAACGGGTCATGCTGGTGGGGCATAATCCGGGCTTAGAGATGCTGACAGAGTATCTGCATGGTCAACGCATCCCCATGCCAAGTGACGGCAAACTGATTCCTACCGCTACCTTGGCGCTGATTGAGATGCCCGATGACTGGCGTGATCTGCAGGCGGGCGACGGTGAGCTACTATCCCTCGTGCGCCCGAGCAGCATGCATAAGAAGTTTCCCTTTCCCGATGAGCACGGCACCGAGATGCGGGATCGACCGGCCTACTATTACAAGCAATCCTCGGTGATCCCCTACCGCATCGCGGATGGGAATGTTGAAATCCTGGTGGTGATGTCGAGTAAGCGTAAGCATTGGGTATTGCCGAAAGGGATCAGCGAACCTGCATTGAGCCTACAAGAGTCAGCCGCGAAAGAGGCCCTCGAGGAGGCGGGTGTCGAGGGGGAGGTGGCGCAAGAGCCCATTGGTAGTTACACCTATGAAAAGTGGGGCGCTGAATGTACGGTGAGTGTCTACCCGATGCGGGTTACCCGGGAAATACCTGAAAACGAGTGGCAGGAGAATCATCGTGGACGTGAGTGGCTTACCCCGAAAGAGGCAGTGAAAAGGGTTAAACAGGTGGAATTGAAACCGATGATTCAAGCCCTGGCCAAGCAGTTGAAAGGGTAGGCCTTGCTTTTTATGAATTTTATACTCGAATCTAACCTCTCTTGCGTGGCATTGAATCGTGGCTAGATTAATAGCCGCTTTGTTGCGTCATGGCGACTATCAACAACTACCTGATACGCCGAGCGCATTACAACCCTTTCCCCTGACCAGGCTGGGTGCTGAACAGGCGGAGCACTCGGTAAAACTGATTCAGGGTGCCCTCGATAGGTTCAAATGGCAGTTGCACCCGGTGATCGACAGTTCTCGCCTGTTGCGAGGGTGGCAGACCGCTGAGGTGATTCGCAAGGTATTGCAGATCAGCGCCCCTGACAGATTACAAGTCGAAACTTATGATGTCATGGCTGAGCGTTCCTTGGGGTCAGCGGCCAACCTGTCGCTGCCGCAGATCGAGGCGGTGTTGCGGGACGATCCCCGATTTTCACTGCCACCGGCCGGTTGGAAATCGGACAGTCACTATCGGCTGCCACTCCAGGGGGCGGAGTCGTTGATGGATGCCGGTGAGCGGGTGGCCAATCATATTGAGCGTCGTATTGCTGAGTTGCAGTCGCAAGTGACAGGGGACAGGGTGAAGTTGTTTGTCGGTCATGGCGCTGCCTTCCGTCATGCAGCCCACCAGCTTGGCGTTTTGTCATTCGATCAGATCGCGGCATTGAGTATGTACCATTGTCGCCCGGTTTTTCTCGAACGTCTGTCGGATGGAAGCTGGCAGCATTTGACTGGAGAGTGGAAGATCCGCTCGAAAGGAGAATCATTTGACGACTAAGGGTCTAGAAAAAAATCGATCTCACACTCAATATCTACCCACTTACAAGGGCCTGAAATGGCTTGATATCGAATTGCCTCTAAACAGTCAGCCGTGGCTCTCCGGCAGGCAGCGCTCCGTGGCCAAAGAGAGGGGACAACGCAGCTCCACTGAGGAGTTATTGCGAGAAGTGGTACAACGGGGTAAATGGCAGTGGCCAAAACAGAAGCTCTACTTCATCACCGATCTGCATGCCGACGCGGATGCCTTTATCGCCTCTCTTGTGGCGTCGGGGGGGGTGAGAAAGACTGGTGAAAAGCAGAGTACGTTGAAACTGACATCCGATGGCAAAAAGGCCATTTTCGTTATCGGTGGAGACTGTTTCGACAAGGGGCCCAGTAATCTGACACTGTTGCGCTCGATAAGACAGCTTACTCAGCTGGGGGCGAAGGTAGTGCTGTTGGCGGGTAACCACGATCTACGAATCAAGTTGGGGATTGCGTCGGTGGGGATGGAGCCTGATCCAAGCCATGATCACTTCTTTATTCGCATGGGTAGCAAGGTCATACCCATGCTACGTGAAATCGTCGATGAGTATCTCCAGGAAGAAAATGCATTGAGGGGCGTGCCCTCCACCCGTACCTGCCGGCGCATTCTCTATCCGCCGAAAAGCTGGTTCAAGGAGTTTCCTAAAATAGCGAGTTGGGTGATGCCGGAAAAGCGCATGGCAAAGGAGCTCAAGCGTCTCAAAGAGAAGATTGACGATTTCGAATCGGGTTGTGAGGCAGTTGGTCTCTCATTGCGCCATGTCTATGCCGCGGTTATGAAATGGCAGCAGCTGTTTCTCGAACCCGGCGGCGAATTCAGTTGGTTCTTCAAACAGATGAAGCTGGTTTATCGCCAAGGCTCATTTCTCTTTGTGCATGCGGGTATCGATGATCGGATGGCGAAACTGATCAAGCGTAAAGGTATCAAGTACATCAACAAGGAGTTCAGGGATAGTGTCAAAGATGAAATCTTTGAATTCTATTACGGTCCGATGGCCAATCTGATTCGCACCAAATACCGGGATGTGGATATGCCACTGACACGCAAAGGGGTCGATTTGATGCACGATGCGGGTATCCATACCATTGTCCATGGCCATGCCAACCGTTATTACGGACAGCGAATCATGCTGCGCAAGGGGATGATCCATTTTGAGTGTGATGCCTCTGTCGATCGCAATACTCGAATTAAGGAGCGGCTCAAAGGTAAGGGGGCTGCTGTGACCATCTTTCATCCGAAAAAACTTGTCATGGGGGTCAGTACCGACTATCCCCATATCAAGGTATTCGATCAGAAGTCATTTGAATAATTCGATCTAGAATGGGTAAATATCTATGAGACAGGGTAAGAAAAACTTCCGTCATGAATCCTTGCAGGATAGAGAGTCTATTCAGGGGCTGTTAAAGGCGATCTCTCAAGGTATCGCCAAAGGTAAGCTGACCCTCAGTGACGAGGATGGCGAGATGATCATGCAGCCGGACGGACTGCTGCAGTTGAAAGTAGCCGCCACCCAGGACGAAGAACGGCATCGCATCAATCTGCGCATTACCTGGCAGGTCGAACCGGATAGACCGACAAAAAGTAAGCAGCTAAAGGTAAAAGTGAAATAGATGGAGACTATCTCGGCCCAGGTTGTTGAGGCGTTAACCTTGAATTGTGCCGGCCTGCTGCGCCGACGCGGCTATCACCTGGTTGTGGCGGAGTCCTGTACCGGGGGATGGCTCGCCAAGATATTGACCGACCAGCCGGGAAGTAGTGAATGGTTCGATCGAGGATTTGTTACCTACAGCAATGAGGCTAAACAGGCGATGCTTGGCGTCTCTTCCACAACTCTTGAACAATCAGGCGCCGTGAGCGAAGCCTGTGTCTTGGAGATGACACAAGGGGCCTTGCGTGAAAGCGGTGGCGATGTTGCCGTGGCGATCAGCGGTATTGCAGGTCCGGGCGGTGGCAGTCGGGAGAAGCCGGTGGGAACGGTTTGTTTTGCCTGGCAGGTCACAGGAAGCGAGGGGATAACTCATCGGCTCTGTTTCGATGGTGATCGAAACCAGGTACGCTGGCAGGCGGTGGTTCATGCCTTACGGGAACTAGAGGGTTTATTGAGTGAGTGATCGACTGAGGGCGCCAGGCTTATGAACGGGCAGCGCTATTTCTTTGCCCTTTGGCCCGATGAGGCGGTGCGGGGTCGGCTGAGTGCCCTGGCCACCGCCACACAGACGACAGAAGGTCGTCGCCACAGTGCAGAAGACCTACACATAACGCTGGTCTTTCTTGGACAGATCGCCCCTTCTCAAAAGCGTTGTGTGGAGGATGTGGCCGATGCTGTTCGGGGAACATCCTTCGAGTTGTCGATTGATCATACCGGCTACTGGCCGAGACCAAGGATATTCTGGGCCTCGCCGGGAGAGACACCCCAGGCGCTGAGTCAACTGGTGGCAGATTTGAATAACGGCCTGATGGGATGTGGTCACGAACCGGAACGGCGTAGCTATAAGCCTCATGTCACCCTCTACAGGAAGGCGCGCCGGGTTGCCCCGGCACATCTGGCGGACCCCATACTCTGGCGGGTAAATGAGTTTGTCTTGGCATCTTCGGCCAATCCGGGTTCCTCCGGGACTCGCTATCAGGTGTTGCGACGTTGGGGCTTGCAGCAGATCGAGGTACGCTAGCTGTGCAACTCCTGGCGTCCATATAGCGAGGTATAGAGGCCGTTGTTTTCCAACAGCTCTTCATGACGCCCCTCTTCAACCACCTGTCCATCTTCAAACACCAATACTCGGTCAGCCTGTTTTACCGCACTCAGTCTGTGGGCGATGATGATGGTGGTTCGGCCCTTGAGAAAGTTCTGTAGAGCGGCATGGAGGTCGCCTTCGGTTGTGGTATCGAGGGCGGAGGTGGCTTCGTCGAGAATTACAACCTTGGGGTCAGTCAATACCATGCGGGCGATAGCCAGCCTTTGCCGCTGTCCTCCGGAGAGGCGGACTCCAAAACGCCCGATCAGTGTATCCAGTCCTTGTTGCATGGATTGAACGGTCTCTTTCAGCTGCGCAATCTCCAGGGCCTGCCATAATTTCTCATCATCGATTTCTCGTCCCAGGGTGAGATTGATCCTGACGCTGTCATTTAGCAGGGCAGGGTGTTGCAGCACTGTGGCCACATGGTCCCGAACCACATCCATACCGATCTCATCGACAGCGATGTCGTCAAACAGAACTCGCCCGGACTTGACCGGATAGAGGCCCAGTATGATTTGTACCAAGGTGGTCTTGCCGCCGCCGCTGGCGCCAACGAAAGCAACCTTCTCACCCGTTTTAACCTCCAGGTTGACGCCGTTCAGCACAGATGATCCTTCACCATAGGTGAAATGGATATCCTCCAGGCGCAGACCGACAGTGGATTTACCAAGGAATGGATTGTGATTATGCGGATAGGTCGGTTCCAGATCGACCCTGAGCATTTCATTGATGCGCCCGAGGGCCGCTTGCGCTCCATTATAGGCGTACTGGATATTCAACACCTCCTGTACCGGCCCCATCATGAACCAGAGATAGGCGTAGACGCCTAACATCTCCCCAATCGTCAGATCTGACCAGAGCACCATGAACATACTGACGGCGCGGAAGATATCAAAACCGAAGAGGAAGATCATGAAGGAGAGGCGATTGGCCGAATCACTTTTCCAGGTAAATGCCGCGGAGTGGTGACGGATATGATCTGCCTTGTCAATGATACGTCGGATATAGTGCCGCTCTCGGTTACTGGCGCGTATCTGTTGAATGGCATCAAGCGTCTCCTCCAGGGACTCTTGGAACAGCTGGAAGGCTGAGTTCTCTCGCTTCTTAAGCTGCTTCACCTTGCGCCCGAAGATGGTGGTGACGTAGATCACCAGAGGATTGAGAAAGAGGATGAACAGGGCCAGGGACCAGTTGATCCAGAGCAGGACGATTGCGGTTCCTGCGATACTCAGAACAGCCACAAGGAATTTGCTGGTGGTGACGCTGACGAAACTGTCCACGGCTTCCAGGTCGGTGACCAGGTGGGAGGCAACGGTGCCACTACCCATGGTCTCGTAGGCTGACATGGAGATGCGCTCAAGCCTGAGTAGCAGATCCCGCCGGATATGGTAAATGACATCCTTGGCGATCCTTGTGAACTGCCATGTCTGCCATACACCGAAGATAAGAGCCAGCAGGCGTAGGATGAGGGTCAGGACCAGAATTGCGAGAATGTATAGCACAGGGCCATGCCAGGCCTGTGGAAACAGGGCATTCATGGCGGCAATTGCCTTTCCGGGCTGATCGAGCAATACCTCGTCCACCAGTAGCGGGATCAATAAGGGGACAGGTACGGCGGCTATGGCACCCAGTATGGCAATCACATTAGCGGCTATCAGCTCACGCCGGTGACCCAGCACCATCTGGATCAATTCATTCCAGCGATACTCCCCCTGGCGCAAACCAACACTACTCATGACAATGAAGCTTGGCTTTCATCCGTCTTAGCGCTTCGATGCGGCTCTGGGTGTGGTGAAGGCGGTCGTTTTCTTGATATTCAGCAACAGCGGAGTATCCCAGATAGCTCAGCGCGCCGGGTACCCAGAGGGAACCGATCCAGATGGATGCGCCGGTATAGGGATCCTCATAGAATCCCGGTTTGGCACTATAGGAGCGACTTTCGAGTTGTGATAGTCGCTCATCCAGTTGTCTGCAGTCGAGTTGTTCATCCCCCTCCTCAAAGAGAGGTTCAACCGGTCTCGGGTAGGCCCTTGGTTGATCATCCGCCATAGCCGGTATTGAAACCAGCAGCAGTAGCAGTGTCAGGGTGTATCGTTGCAGTTGCATCATGATGCGACTTCCTGTTTTCTCTACGGATCATGAAGGGGAATGCTTCAGAGTACTGACTCGTTAAAATCGTAGATCAGATTACTTTCCGGCCGCTGTACGAAATTCCCCTGTACATAATCGGTACCACTGCTCCACAAGACGGCAATACTACGTGGGTCCTCAACTTGAGGAGCTATCACTTTGATGCCTTTTTCATGGGCAAGTTCGACCAGCTGCTTGAGTCCTGCCTCGGGATCCTGCAGTAGGTTGAAATCGAGCTTTATGTATTGAATAGGAAGGTGTTCGATGATTCGTTCGGTTTCCGCGGAGAGGTTGACTCGGGTCAGCAGGCACGAGATGCCGATCTTACCCAGTACATCAAAACAGATTTTTGCGGATTTAAGGTTTTTTGCCACTTCGTTGATATTGAACTCGAAAGTCAAGGCGCCTTTTATTATCTGACCTTGGCGGCGTTTATCGCGCAACCATGTAAGACGCTCAATATTCTCTAGCAGATCTACGGACTGAGAGACGAACAGATGAAGATCATTTTTTTTCAGTTTATTTTCTTTGATAACATGGATTGCCTGCCGTGCCATCCAATGATCTATCTTACTGATTAATCCCAACTTCTCAGCTATAGGGATGAATTCCGCGGCACGATGCAGTTTGCCATCGGGTTCCTGCAGACGAAGCAGGGTCTGGTAGTGGGCCTGGGTGCTGCCCTGCAGGGCCACGATTGGCTGGAAATAGATATCGAAGTATTTATTCTCGAAAGCCTTTTCGATCAGCGTGGCCATATTGGCTTCGGCACCTGCACCTTCCTGATCCTGGGGCGCTTTTTCTACTTCAACGAACTTGATTTGATTGCCGCCTGCTTCACTGGCTTGACGGCTGGCAATCTGGGCAGAGGCGATGATTGAGCGGGAATCGTGATAGCTCGTCTCAACCGGATAAATGCCGATGCTGAGGGTGACCCCCACTGTGGTGCTTTCCACCTCGATGATCTGTTTGGATACCGAACCACATAGGGTTTCTCCCAGAGACTGCAATTCCTCCTGGGATGGACGCAGGGCAAGTAGGCCCAGGCTGTTATCGCCAAATCGGGTCAATATGTCTTGGCTCTGCAACTGTTCTTTAAGATGGTCGGCAACCATGGCGAGTACTGCATCGAGTCCGCCAAGCCCTACCGTCTTGATAAGGTCTTCTGGGTTATCGATCTGCAAAAAGTAGATTCCGGTAACTTCTTCGATGGGGGAGTCCGATAGCAGAAGGGCGTCCAGGCGCTCAAGCATATAGTTTCGGGAGTGTAGACCGGTCTCTTTTTCACTCCGGGTATATTGTTGCATTTGGTTGCTGAGTTGGCGTGCGCGCCGGATGCGGTTAGTGACCGTAGTAATGAGATGCTTCGGTGCGATCGGTTTGGCAAGAAAGTCCTCGCCGCCAAAACTGAGTGCGCTCAACTGTTTGTCGAGATCCTGCTCCCCGGAGAGAAACACGATCGGTATGTCAAGAAACTCACTGTTTTCACGGATGACGGTTGTGAGTTCGGTACCGCTGGCTTCCGGCATATAGAGATCCATCAGAATCAGGTCAGGTTTGAACTCCTTCAGGATATCCATGACTTGCAGCGGATCTGTCACACTGCGACAGTCGAAATTGGCTTTGCTCAATATGGCATCGGCGAAGTCGGCCTGTGCCGGGTCATCCTCAACGATCAGAACGCGGTAGGCGGTATGGGAATGAGCAGAGGAGAGTTCCTGGATACGTTTTGCCGCCAAGTAGGGATCGACCGGTTTCACCCAATAGGCGCTGGCATCCACGCGCATCGCGGAGAGCCGGCTCTTGAGGTCAGGGTTGTCTGCGATAAAGGCTACCGGCATGCCGGGTAAGCCATTGTTTTTATTCCACAGACCACCTTCTTTAGATTCCGGAAAGAGTTTACCCAGCATATCCACGTGGCTGATCAGCAGGTTCGAATGATCCGGATTGAGTTCGTAGTGATGAATGATCTCCCCAACATCGGTGAGATACTTGACGTTGAATTGATTAGCTTGTAAATGCCGGGTTAGATTGGCTGCCAGAGCATCATCGACACCGAGAATATATACCTTCTGCTCGGTAGTGATACCCGGCTTCTCCTGGTCGTTTTCCTCTGGTTTGCTGGCGAGTAGTTCTGCGTGCTGGTTACAGGCCTGAATGGCAGCGTCCTTAAAAGCGTGAACCAAGCCATCCAGGGCAACCACATCGTCATGCTGGGGTTTCAGTCCTGTGCCATGATAGTCGCTAAGATGGGCGATTAAGGACTTTCCGCTCTGGGTGATTTGCGGTACACCGAATTTTATACCGGATTCATTCAGTGTTGTGATTCGCTCGATAAGGGTATCAAGATGGTTTCCTTTCCAGTCACTATGGACCAACTGATGCCAATTCTCCAAAATGGCGGCGACTCTACCGGGAACTTGATTCAGAAATTTCTGCACCAAATCGGGTTTTACTGCATTTTTGACTGGTTTGTCGTTACTCATCAGGGATTAGGTTTTGCTTTTTTTGCTGTTTCAGGAGATCTGCATGAGATACTGTCACAGCATGTCATTGGAAGATTTTTACTTCAACTTCTAACGAGTGTCCATCCAGAAACATGCGTATTTTCTGCCTCTTGGCACCTGACGATTATCTTGCTCCGAAAACCCAACAGAATACCCTAAAGGTGTATCCTTTTTTGCGCCTCCCTGTACTAGTGGGGCTTAGGTTGCATCTTAGCCGTTACTTCGAAAGTCAACCGTCAGACAGCAGGCAACCTTTGATATTCTTTCTGGATAGACACTTTCTAAATTGTCCGATTAGGGGATAATAGCGGTTTGTTAAGCCGACAGGAAGCACTCTTTAAGGGAATCGGTAGATAAACATAGATTAATTTATATTGAGAAAGCGTGGAAATGGCGGTAGTAAAAAGCCTAAACACG
>JASFJX010000081.1:0-9576 GCA_050119385.1 Candidatus Thiodiazotropha sp.
ACTCACCCACTGGGTGAGTCACGCTACAGGGTGAATTGCACGCTTGTGGCGGCCCATGGCGGCGTTGCAACTCCTTGGAATAGCTGGCTATTCCGCGTCGTTGCGCGCCGTGCAGGGACGCACAAGTGTCGCGGGCACAAGGATGTGCAGGAGCGACCCTTGCCCTGCATCACCACAAACGCACACTTCACCCTGTCCAACTGATCTTTTTAGGTTGAAGTATCGTGTTATCAGGAACTGCTTCAAGATTGAGATCAAGATCTTTGTCCTCTTCGTTACCCGAATATTTAATCCGGGAACACGATAATCGAGCCTGGAATCGTCATTCAGATGTGGATTTGCGATTGAAACAATCGCTCGCTATTCAAGCAAAAACATGAGGGCTAGAGGCTCAGTGATACTTCTCAGTGGTGTAGTGGCCTGGTTCCTTTTTACGATGCTTACGCATGCCTCTGGCCTCAAGGGCAGCGGAAATCTCACGGATCATGCCCATGTTCCCGCAGAGCATGACATGGGATTTCTCAGGAGTCAGTTGGATACCGCTGTGTTTCTCGAGACTGCCATCCTCCAGTGGGGCAAGTATTCGTCCCTGCAGGGCACCATCCACCCGCTCCTGGCTGGTGATGGGCAGATAGTGGAAACGCTCACCATAACATTGCTTCAGGTTAGCAATCTCCCCGCCATAACTGAGTTGATCCCGGTAGCGAACGTTATGTACCAGTACGATCTGTTGGAATCGCTGCCATGACAGCTCGGTGCGCAAAATAGATAAATAGACACCCAGCGCCGTTCCCGTGGCGATGAGCCAGAGGTTTTCACTTTGCGGCAGTTGATCGACGGTAAAAAAACCGTTGGCTCTGGCTGAAACCCAGACCCTATCCCCCGGTTCCAGGGCTGCGAGCCTTGGGCTGAGCGGGCCGTTCTCCACCTCGTTGAAGTGGACCTCCAACAACTCATCCTGCGGCGGATTGACAAATGAGTAGGGCCTCGCAACCCGCTCGCCGTCGATTTCCAGGGCAAGGCGCGTGAACTGCCCGGCAGTGAAACCATCCACTGGCGCCTTAAGGCGTATGGAGTAGAGTTTGTCACTCCAATGCCGTTTTTCGACGACTGTACCTTCTAGCCACTTTTCCATTGCTGAACGCTCCTACCTGATCAATTTGTCTCTTGTAGCCAAACCACATGTGCATTTTCTATCTCTATGGGTATGTATAATCGCAAACACGATATCCTTCATCATTGTAATTATTGAGGTTTTTCAGGGAATTGGAGGGAATTTGGCGTAAGGTGCAAATCCTCTAAATCACAAATCATGATATAAAATCAATATTTATCATTTTTCATAAGTTCTAACTGGGATCCATACTACTCAGTAATCAAAATTACTTATATCCAATCCCAGAAGGAGTTCCAGGCCATGACTCAGACTGCCCCCCAAACTACTAGCACCACTTCACCACCTCCGCTCTTCGATGGGGACGGATTTCTCATCGATCATCAGTCATGGACTGAAAAACTTGCCCGCGACCTGGCTCAGCAGGAGGGCATAGACGACCTGAGCGAGCAACATTGGCAGCTGTTAGGCCACATCCGCGAACGCTACCTGAGCCTGGGCGCCTTGCCAAACATGCGCCTGGTATGCCGTGCCACGGGAATTCCCCGCTGGAAGGTACACAACCTGTTCGGGAGTTGCCTCAGTATATGGCGCATTGCCGGGCTCCCCGATCCGGGCGAGGAAGCCAAATCCTATCTCGGCTGATACGCGATACGGCCTATCAGTAATGCGGGCCTAAGCCATTAAACCTCTATACTAATGCACACAGTCCGGCGTTCGATATATCGAAGCCGGACCTGTGTTCTTAGAGCATTCTCAACGACCAATCGGTAAAACTACCGTCATCATCCGCGCATCCGCTTGTCATGAAGAAATGCAAAGATCGGCTTTAGCATTGATATGCAAAAGACGGTATATCTCTCAAGACAAGTAGAATCGAGGGATTAATCGCTTATAAATACCATCTTTTCCAGTTAACTTGGCCGGGTTCGCACCCCTGATTGGTCCATTGGATAAACCTCCCGGCGACCCCGGCCAATTTTTTATATGCTCGCTACTGTCCCGTGAATCCCTTCACCCCTGGGCATATCGCTACGGATCCTGGAAACGCCCTTCATCCAAGCCCTGCAATAGGGGCAGAGTCACATCTTTATAACGAATTATCCGAGTACCAGCATGATCTTGCAGAAATTCCTCTGCATCCGCCTGAGTCTCCAGAGGAATCAGTTCATGCCCCATAGGCCCCAGCACGTCGGATCCGATGACATAGTAGGCCTGGCGCGCATCGATACGTTGCACACCATAGTACTCGGTGACACCGATTGCCTCGATATGATCGAGCTGATGATCGGGGGCCCATCTGGGTAGGTCGAGGAGATATTTGAAGAGATCCTTAGCCCCATCGAAATGGTGAGCGTGACCATCACGATAGCGAACCGTGGCTATCCAGTCGGGGTAGAGGGCGACGAACATGCCACACACCGGACAGGTGTCCTTGGGGCCCGGTGAGGGCAAGTCGACAGGCTCGGCAACGACACTCATGGAGAATAGAAGAATAAGTAACGACCAGAGAGGCCGCATCAATGGCTCGGACATGCTAACTACCTATGGATGTACTGAATCAACCGGCAGACTGCTTCATCTTCATCTTCATCTGCATCTTTTTACGTTTCTCAGCGCGCCGCTTACGGGTCATCAGGGTGTCGTCGGCCATGTCGACATAGCTCTGACGCAAGGCGTCATCGAAACCGGCAATGCTACCCCCCTCAGCTTTTTGAGCTGTCTGCGCTGCTGACTTCGAGGCAAACGCCACCTTGCTTATACCCGTCATGGTACCGCGCAGCTTTGAACCTACCAGATAGGTAGCAGTATCCGCGTTCACCAGGGGTTTGATCTCATCCGCGGCAGCGAAATCGGCGGCATAGATCGCCTTGGGGCCGCGATCGATATTGAGGCTGAGACTGATCGCCAGACAATGGATAGAGCAGGTCCCGTCCACCAGATCGTCGTCGTATTGAACCAGATGCCGGCTATGCTGCCACTTGGTGCGATCCATACCACAGTAGGGACACTTGGGATACTTCTTCAACTCGTCTTTGAGGGGATCGGGGTCAGGCTGTGTCTTAGGAATGAATTGCAGGGGCGTACCATCCCCTTCACAGGCGGCACCGGAGGCGCTGACCCAACCCTTACCCGGCATCATGACACCGATACCCTGGTTAGCCGAGACGCTAGCGGCGACACCGCTCAGGCCAGCCGCAGTAAATAGCTTAAGCAGTTTTCTTCGATCGATCTTATGGTCGTTACAACCCTTTTTCTCATCACACATATCTTTCTCCTTATCAGTCAGCTACGGTATGAATCAAAACCAACCGCCTCGCACCGTACATCGAGCCGGTCGGTTGAAAAGCTCTGTTGAGATGCAGAGACAGCTCAAAGCATCTGTTTTACCAACTGTTCTAATTGATCAGGCGCCATTTCACCGATAATGCGTCGCTGCAAACGCCCCTGACTGTCGATCAGGTAACTGCTCGGCAGGCCAATGACACCAAACGCCTCCGCCACCGCTCCATCCCGATCGAGCAGAACGGGATAGTTAAGCCCGAGCCTCTCGAGCCAGTCGGCGATCTCTTGCGGGCGCTGTTTCAGATTGATGGCCAGGATCTGCAAACCCTCTGATCGATAGCGCTGGATCAACCCCTTGCTCTGCTCCAGCTCTTTGAGGCAGGAGGAACACCAATCGGCCCAAAAGTGGATCAATACCACCCTGCCCCGCAAGGCGGATGGTACGGTTAGTCGACCACCCGCTGCATCGGGTAATGAGAAATCCGGCATCGACTCACCGATCTGTACAGGTCTTTGTACCGGGCCGCATCCCATAGACAAGCAACAGATCAGACAAAGGAGCCAGACAGTTGACAGACGATATCCTATCACCACCAAACCCCCTGCATTACCAGATTGGAGCTCAACACCGACCAGGCGGATATCAAATAGAAAAAGAGAAACAACACCACTGATAGCCGGGTGTAGCCAAGGGTGATGGAGCCACATGTCTTGAGACTGGGGATCTTGCGCCAGACGGCAGTAGCCGCTGCAGCCAATCCAAAGGCAGTGGCGCCAAACAGGGGTATGTATAGCAGATATCCCACATACCCGTGTCCCGATTTCAGAATACAGAAGGGGCAGTGGTGATGCGGGTGCTCGTAGATATAGGGCGACAACAGGGAGACCACCGCCAGCAATGCGGTCACGAAGGCGATAATCGAGGTCAGGGCTAATAAAGAGGCGCCTCTGCGCCATTTCAAGTAACCCAGTCCGCTCACCAATACAGCCACCCCCGACAGGGCGAGCGCCCAGGCCATTGTGTTGGGCGGCATTGTACTCACCTCAGCCGCCACCCCCTGGGCCGTGGATGAGAAGAGCGTGCCACAGCATGAGGTGATGATGTTGGGCGAGAGGCCGAGAAAAAAGCGCAACTGACTCACAACCTCGGCAGCCACTAACGGGACCAGCAGGAGCAACAAAACATATTTGCGCCGAATCAACGGATAATCATAACCACGGTTGTCGAGACCATTGAGCGCAAGCCACAGCGCACCGCCGAAGAAAAGGGTGATTTTCAGAAACAGGGTAGGCCAGCCCCAGGCATTGGCATTCAGAACCCCGGTGGCACACATGGCGCCCACAAACTGACCGGAGAGTGACTCAGCCGTATAGACGAATAACAGCAGTGAGAGCAGTTCGAAAGCGAAGATCCAACTCATCATGGTCGATATCAGGTAGGTGCGCCGTTCCAGACGGAGTTGTCTTTCGCTGCCACTATCGATATCCCAATGAAGCAGCAGGCGAATGGCGAACAGACCAGCCATGATCACCATCAACAGCACTACAGCGGAGACCAGAAGCAGGGCTAGAATCGCCGGATTGAGCAGCATTTCACCCCTCCTCTAGCAATCCATCACGCAGGGAAATGACCCGGTCGACTAGGGCGCAGTCGTAGACCAACGGATCATGACTCGACAGAATCACCGTCTTACCCGCCTTGCGCAGCTGTTCCATCTGTTGCATAAAGAGGCGTGAGTGTTCACTATCGAGGTTCGCGGTGGGTTCATCGGCCACCAGGATCTCCGGCCCATTGATCAAGGCGCGGCAGATGGCCACCCGTTGCGCCTCGCCACCCGAAAGCCATTCCACCCGGCTATCAGCCTTATCGATCAGTCTATATTCCTCAAGCAACCGATGGGCGGTCTCAATCAATTGTTTATGATTTGGCGCCAGGGGATAGGCGGGCAGGATGATGTTCTGCAGAACGCTCAAGCCTGAAATCAGATTAAAGCGCTGAAATATAAAACCAAAGGTGTGCCGCCGGATATCAGTGAGAAAGCGTTCCGGCAATCCCGACAATAGACGATCTCCAAGATGAATACGCCCGGCTGTGGGGCGAGAGAGAGAACCGATCATGGAGAGCAGGGTCGTCTTGCCTGAACCGCTTGCCCCTTTCAAACAGGTAACCCGCTTTGGCTCAATCCGCATAGATATGCCTCGGATCGCCCAATACTCATTCGGTCGTCCCTGATTGTATGCCTTGCGGACTTCATCCAGCCTTATCTCCATCATCAACTACCTCATCACTGCATCGGGATCGGTGATGGCAACCTGCCAGATCGGGAAGATGATCGCTACTACATAGGGAAACACCGTAAAGAAGAAGAGCGTGGCCAATTGCAGGCCATCCGCCGAGGGTGTCAGACTGAAACTTGGATAGAGTACCGACCACCCCTTGAGCACCGATTCAAACAGAGGCGCCCCGGTGTAGAAGACATGCAGATAGGCCAGCAGGTAGCCGCACAGAAAGGCGAGTAGTGAGATCACGCCCCCTTCCCAAAATTTCATCTGCAGAATGTCACTGGTCTCCCAACCGATGGCCTTGAGAATACCGATTTCACGCCGCTCTTCCGCACTCAAGCCCGAGGCCCGATCCCAGGCAAAGATGGCAAAGGCCGATACTGCGGCGATCAGGATAACGAGGAGTATCCCCTGGCGCCAGGAGAAGATAGCATCATAGGTACGTTGGATCTCCTGTTTGAGTATGGGACGGGTATCGGGCAGACGCGTGACGATCTTCTCCGCGATCTTTTGTACTTCACGAGCGTTACGCACCGAGAGTACGATATCTGTGTAGAGACCCTCATCGATACCGAACAGTGTGCGATACGCCTTAGGCGATATCAACACCAGGTCGGCACTGTAGAGCTCGCTATCGTTATCGAGCAAGGACTTGACACGAAAACTGTAAGTGCTGCCGTCCGCACCACGCATGCTGGTGTAATCACCGGGACCGATACCACGCATTCGGGCGACACCGCTCCCCAAAACCACCTCGGTCGTCGACAACCCCTGTTCATCGCTGGCGATCAGGGTGTAGTTGGCCTTCAAGGCCGGATCATAGTAATAACCCCATAGCCGGCCCTTCATCCCACTCACCCCTCGCAGCCGACCGAGTCGTTGCAGATAGTCGGCAGATATCAAGCCGTGGCGTCCGGCCTCGATGCGCTGCAGCACTATCTCCGGGGAGACCGCCAGGGCATGGGTGATCTCCCCTTTCAAGGCATGGGTAAAGAGCATTACCGAGGCCAACAGAAAGATAATCAGGGTATAGATCATCAACAGCGTGAGGTGCTTCCCCTTCCGCCTGAGTAGGGAAGAGAGGGTATAATCGAGCAGATAGCGCTGGCGTTGAAAGGCACTCATGGCCGCAATCCAATGCCGGCTGGAAAGACTAGTGAACCACTGGGAAAGTGCTCAAACGCCATCGGGTGGTCTTGAAAAGGGGCGTGCCTGTCCGCCTGTGAGAGGTGCCTGGTATAGCGCGCTTCGGTAAAGAGTGCAGGGTCGGTAAGTGCAAGCTCTTCCACCAAACGGCGGATTTGAACACGACGCTGCAGATCGCTGTCATCAACAAAAACAATATCCAGCAAACTGGCAACAAACATCAATAACAGAAGCAGGCAGAGCAATAAATAATAACTGGACGGTCGCATTGATACAGTAGACATGCAGGTACTCTCAGGAATGGTTTTGATTTAATCGGATCCTGACACGAACAGCATTGATGACTGTCAAACGAGTGCGAATCCCACATTTTTTGTGTCATTTAACACACCATACGGCAAACTTTTGCGCCATATGACATAACGCCACATACTGATATGGCATGATAGCTATGCCTCCCCCAGCCGAACTGACTTATGAAGAAACCTGAGCTACCTTGGGTTAGGCAAGCTAATCACATAAATTCATATAACCTGTACAATGTTACTATTAAATTGCCGGGTTAATAAAAGATTAGAGACAGCAATAAAGATCGAGTCTATCAATCTCTATGTCCGAATTTCAAAATAACCGTTATTTGACAGGTATTGGCATCATAGTCTTACTTATCCTTACGTTCTGGCTAACGCACACAGTTAGCTGGAAAAACGGATTAAAACAACTGAGCTTCAGTAACCGACAACAACTTGAACAGTTCATCGATCATCTCGACTCACAACTCTCGCGCTATGAATTCATTCCCCAGTTAGTGGCCAAAAACGCCCTCTTGGTAGAGTTGCTAAAAGATCCTCGCAACGATTCTCTTGTCGAAGTGGTTAATCGGTTTCTGCAAGATATCAACGAAATCACCAGTGCATCCGATACCTACCTGATGGACAGTACCGGCTTAACACTGGCTTCAAGCAACTGGAATAGCGAAAAAACCTTTATCGGAGATAATTTCAGTTTTCGCCCCTACTTCTCGGCAGCCATGCTTGGAAAAGTTGGTCGCTATTTTGCGCTGGGAGCAACATCAAAAAAACGTGGTTACTACTTTTCATATCCAGTCATATATAATGCGGAAAAGCTCGGCGTCATCGCTGTCAAGATAGACCTTTCCAAGATAGAAAAATCTTGGTCTGAAAGACAATCTCAATTCATTGTCAGTGACCCGGACGGTATCATATTTATTACCACAAACCCTGACTGGCGATATAAAAGCTTTGTTCCGTTGCCTGCAAAAACCTTGCAACGTATAAAGAGAAGCCGTCGCTATAATGATACCCACATCAAAGCATTGAAGTTGACGAATAAGGCGAGCGTATCTGACAACAGCCTTATAATCCGGATTACCACTGTAGATTCTGCTAACGAGTATCTTTCAAGCTATCATGACATACATACAGCAGGTTGGTCGGCGCGAATTCTTACCCCCCTGGAAGATTTGAAACAACAAAGTGTAATCAGTGCATTTACAATGCTACTGCTTGTACTATCCATGTTACTGATCGGCCTGCTTGCCTGGCAATGGTACAGGCGACATCAGGAACGGGAGCTGTTTCACCAGGATGCTCAAAAACAACTGGAATTGAAGGTCTCTCTGAGAACAGCCGATCTGCAGAATGAAATTGAAGAACACAAACTGACCGAAAAAACCCTGCGTAAAACACAGGGTGAATTGATACAGACAGCCAAGCTTGCCGTTTTAGGACAGATGTCAGCCAGTATCAGCCATGAGCTTAACAACCCCTTGGCGGCAATTCGCAGCTATGCAGACAATGCCCGTAAATTTCTATCGATCAGCAAAAGCGACAAGGCTGATGAAAACCTGCAACGGATCGCTGAACTGACCGATCGCATGTCAAGGATCAGTTCACAACTGAAGTTCTTCTCTCGTAAATCGGCCGGTCAGCTTGAATCAGTCAACATCGCTCCAATCATTCAAACCGCGATAGAAATCTCTCGGCCACAATTCAAAAAGTTGGATATCGCCATCGATACCGACCGGGTAGAGAGTGACATAATCGCCCATGTTGATATCATTCAGCTGGAACAGGTATTGATAAATCTGATCAATAATGCCATTCATGCGATCGGCAGCCAGACACCGGGCACTATAGTGATCACTACCAAGCAGAGCAATGACAACATCATGATCCATGTCGATGATACCGGGCCAGGAATCGATCAACACAATCTGGCAAGAATCTTCGAACCCTTTTACACCACCCGTAAATCCGGACTTGGGCTCGGGCTGTCAATTTCAGCCAGAATCATCGATAGTATGAATGGCAGGTTATCTGCGGAGAACCTGGCAACGGGCGGTGCCCGCTTCACCATAACACTGCCTGTACCGGAGTAGGAATATGCGCACCAGTCCCGACGTCTACTTTATCGATGACGAAATCGATCTACGCTTGGCCAATGAACAGACCCTTGAACTGGCCGGCTTCCAGGTTCAGGTTTTTGAAAAAGCCGAAGAGGCCCTGCAACTGATCGATGAGCAGACCAGCGGTATTGTAATCAGCGACATCCGTCTACCCGGCATCGATGGTCTTACCCTGCTGCAGAGATTGCAACGGATGGATGCCACTCTACCCATCATTCTGATAACAGGTCATGGGGATATCTCCATGGCGGTCGATGCCATGCACAAGGGGGCCTATGACTTCATTGAAAAACCCTTCTCGACTGAACGATTGGTGGAT
>JASFJX010000082.1:0-9549 GCA_050119385.1 Candidatus Thiodiazotropha sp.
TCATGGTGGCCTTCAGTGTTGCCAGGCGGTTGCGCACCAGCACCAACTCACCCACCATATTCATGATGTCGTCGAGCCTTTGGGTATCCACCCGGACAGAGGTTTCGGCTGCAGGCTTGCTGGCAGCGGCTTTAGGTTGCTTTGGCGCCGCTTTCGGTTTCGCCTCTGCGGCCGGTTTGGCTGCAGGTTTGGCTGCAGGTTTGGCTGCAGGTTTGGCTGCAGGTTTGGTTGCCGGTTTGGTTGATGGCTTAGCCGCAGGCTTAGCTGCACCCTTAGCGGGTGTTTTTTTCGCCGGTTGTGCTGGCTTTGTTTCCTCGGGCGCGCCTTCCGGCTTTATTTTTCCTGGATCGAATTTCCCCGCACCATGGATCTGGTCAAGCAGATCTTCAAACTCATCTTCGGTAATTTCGTCACCACCGGCAGGGGGAGTTTTCGCTGCTTTTGATTTAACTGTTTTCTTGGTGGGTGGCTGCTCTTTTTGTGGTTCTGTTTCTTTACTCAGCTTTGCCGGATCGAATTTACCTTCCCCGTGTATCTCATCGAGCAGGGCTTCAAACTCATCCTCGCTGATATCGTCAGAGGCTGCCGTTGCCGGTTTTTCTACTTTGGGCTTTTCAGCCTTGGAGTCTTTCTTTGGCTTGCCCGTAAACTTACCCTTACCGTGTAATTCATCCAACAGGTCTTCAAACTCATCCTCTGAGATATTGTCATCCTCACCGGCTGGCGCGGGCTCTTGAATGGCATCAAGCAGTGTTTCGAACTCATTATCAGTCAGATCACTGGATGAAGGTGCTTCACTCACCACGGTTGATTCAGGCTGTGCCGACGCCTCAACATCGGCTGCCGGTGTTTCTTCCTCCTGCACTACAGCTTCATCTGAGACTTCAACTGCTTCCTCTGCACCCTCTTCTTCCTCTTCGCCCTCGGGTACGGCATAATGATTGAGCCGTTCGATCAGATCCCGCTCTGCATGTTCCGGCATAATACCTTCACGCACCTGCTCGAACATGGCATTGACTATATCTAACACTTCGAGCACAGAGTCCATCAAATCGGGGCCCACTCTACGCTGTCCCTGGCGCAGTATATTGAAGACATCCTCAGCCCGATGACAAACCTCCACCAATGGCTCGATGGCTAGAAATCCCGCACCACCCTTAATGGTGTGAAAGCCACGAAATACGGCATTTAAAAGATCGAAATCATCAGGTTGCTGCTCAAGATCCACAAGCTGCTCACTGAGCAGTTCGAGAATCTCTCCAGCTTCGACCAAAAAATCCTGAAGGATTTCGTCGTTGACATCGATGCTCATCTAATGCTCCCGGTATATCACCGAACTTTACCGATTGATATTAAAATCTATATCGGTCTTTACCTGTATAACTAAAATCCCAGGCTGGAGAGTAGATCGTCCACATCGTCCTGATTTGCTACTTGGTCTCCCTGATCCAGCCCTGGAATAGCCGGCCCAGCAAGCTCTTCTTTCGCCTCTTTTTTCTGATCGGGAGCCTCTAGTTTGCTACCGGTGATACGCACCAACATAACAAGCTTCTCCTCCACATCATGAACCAAGTTGATAACCTTACGAATGATTTGCCCCGTTAGATCCTGAAAATCCTGAGCCATCAGCACTTCAGACAGGTCTTTTTGCAACTCACCAGCATCACTCTCAGTACTCTTTAAGAAACTAGAAAGTGAGCTACTCAGTTCCTTGAAATCCTCTTTATTGAGCAGTCGGGAACGCAGTTTCTCCCACTGTTCAGACAATTCGGCAGACTGCTGTCCGATCTTTTCGATCAGCGGAATACTATGTTCCACAGCATTGAGCGTCCGATTTGCGGACTGCTCGGTCATGGTAATGACATAGGTGAGGCGCTCCTTGGCATCCGGTATCTCCACATTGGTCATATCAGAGATACGGGCATCGAGAAGGAAGCCATTGATGGCATCATGCAGTTCTCGGGTGAGTCGACCCACTTCCTGGAACAGGTCGTCGTTTTTCGTTGGCGGCGCCAGACTTGATATCAAACGCTCGGATTCTGCATCATCACCGGCTTCCAAGCTGATAACGAGGGACTTTGCAATCTCCAGTCGTTGTTGGTTATCTAATTGCCCCATTTTTTTCTCCTGACACAGCCTATATTTAACCCACACGTTCGAAGATCTTGTTGATCTTCTCTTCCAAGGTCGTGGCGGTGAAAGGTTTTACGACATAGCCATTCACACCAGCTTGAGCTGCTTCGATGATCTGCTCGCGCTTCGACTCCGCAGTCACCATCAATACCGGTAATGAGGCAAGTTTTTCATCGGCCCTGACCGCCTTCAGCAGATCGATGCCGGTCATTCCAGGCATGTTCCAGTCTGAGACAAGAAAATCGAAATTCCCACTCTGCAGCATGGGTAAGGCGGTTAGACCATCATCCGCTTCCTGGGTATTGTTGAATCCAAGATCACGCAAAAGATTCTTGATAATGCGCCGCATGGTGGAAAAATCGTCCACAATGAGGATTTTCATATTCTTGTCCAATTCTACCTCCATCCTGTTGCCACCGATTTCGGAATCAGTGGTTTACAGGCCAACCATTACTCTTCTTCATTCACCAATGAGAGCCAATCAGTCAGGCGCGAACGCAAGCGCAGTGTCGCCTGACTGTGGATTTGGCAAACCCGAGACTCACTGACACCCAATACGTGCCCGATTTCACGAAGATTCATCTCATCGTCGTAATACATGGCAATAACCAGACGTTCACGATCGGGTAAACCGGCTATCGCATCCGCCAATGCCTTCTTGAAGGCATCTTTCTGCAAACCATCAAATGGCGTATCTATATTCCCTTCCCGAATAACGGGAAAACCATCACTCACTGCAGTCAACTCATCCAGACTGAAGATACGACAACCCGTCGAATCCCGCAGAATCTGGTGGTACTCCTCCAGGCTCATGTCTAAAGCCTCGGCTACTTCTACATCACGGGCATCCCGGCCTTCAGTGTTCTCAATTTCCCTCATTGCCTCTGCAACCATGCGTGCCTTGCGATGAACAGAACGCGGGGTCCAGTCACTGCGCCTGATCTCATCCAGCATGGCGCCACGGATGCGGATACCCGCATAGGTTTCAAAACTGGCGCCTTGTGTGGGATCGTAATTTTTGCTCGCCTCGAGCAGACCTAACATCCCCGCTTGAATCAGATCATCCGCCTGAACATTTGGTGGTAACCGGTTCATCAGGTGATAGGCAATTCTCTTCACCAGTCCGGCATGTTGGTCCACCAGATCATCGAAGTTCTTTTGTTGCTGCATGGCGGTGTATGTCGCTAAACCGCTCACAGTCATATCTCCCCGTATTGGCTTGAAAATTGGATCAAACGTTCGACGAAAAACTGTAAATCACCACTGACGCCTGAGGGCACAGGCCAGCTATCGGCCTTTTTGGCCAAATTCTTGAATGCCTGCGCTACCCGCGACCGCGGATAGGCATCGACAACAGGTTTTTGACTCTTGACCGCTTTACGAAGTTGTTCATCATAAGGAATGCTGCCCATATAGTTCAGCATAACATCCAGGTATTGATCGGTTACCCGGCACATTTTATTGTATAGGTCCCGTCCCTCTTGCACACTCTTTACCATATTAGCCAAAATTCGGAAACGGCTGACCCCATATTCGCGGTTCAACAATTTAATAATGGCATAAGCGTCCGTAATGGAAGCGGGCTCATCACACACTACAACAATCTGTTCCTGCGCTGCGCGACTGAAACTGATCACCAGATCGGAAATACCGGCGGCCGTATCAATCAGCAGAACATCCACATCATTTGCCACCTCGCTGAAGGCATGGATCAGTCCGGCATTCTCCGCTGGCGACATTTCAGCCATGCGCTGAATACCGGAGGCACCGGGTACAACCCGCATACCTTTGGGTCCGGTCACCATGATATCTTCAAGGGAGCATTCACCCTGCATCACATGAGAGAGGTTTCGCTCAGCATGCAGACCTAGCATCACATCCAGGTTTGCCAGCCCCAAATCGGCGTCAAGTAGCAATACCCGGCGGCCCAACTCAGCAAAGGCAACACCCAGATTGGCAGAAATACTGGTCTTGCCGACCCCCCCCTTACCGCCGGTGACAGCAATCACTCTCACTGGTTCTGGGTTGATCATTCTGCGTAACCCTGTCGCCTGATCTTCGATTTGTTCAGACATGTGCATAATCATTCATTCCCCCGAAAGCCATCGCCAGATACTCCTCATCCGGACAGCTGCCCATCATCTCGGACAGCTCTACCGCCTGTTTCATCAATCTGTCTGCACGAGCATTGTTTATATCCTCCGGAACCCGCTGACCGTCAGTCACGAAGGCCAGGGGCAGTTTTGTATCGAATACAGCGGACAACACCCCACCTAGCGAGGCCGCCTCATCCATCTTAGTCAGGACGACGCCAATGGGTTTTACGATATTGAAGGCTCGAATGGCATGACTCAGAGCAGAGCGTTGAGTCGTAGCGGATAGGGTCAGTAAGGATCTCACGGGATGATTTCCCTTGTTCAGCAGCGCCAGACGCTCGGTCAGTTTGAGATCTCTCTGACCCATACCGGCAGTGTCAATTAAAACCAATCGTTTTTCTGTGAAAGCATGCAGGGCGCTGTTCAGCTCTTCCGGTGTGGAAACGCTACGAACCGGTACATCCAGGATACAGCCATAGTTCTGCAACTGTTCCTGGGCACCGATCCGATAACTGTCCGCCGATATCAGAGCGAGATGGCGATTGCCGTGACGTAGACAAAATCTGGCGGCCAGCTTGGCAATAGTGGTGGTTTTACCGACGCCGGTTGGCCCCACCAACGCAAGCGTTCCCCCTGCATCGAGAAGATCCTTTTTCACAATCGGTATTTCTGCAGTAAGTTGGGTCAAGGCTTGGCGCCATGCCTGTTCGGGAGTCTCGGCGTCTTCAACCCGATAGGCCAGTTCCTTAGAGTGACCCGTGTCCAGACCCAATGTCATCAATCGGCGTATTAAGTCCTGTGTCTGTGGTCGACGATGCCCAAGATCGCGCCAGGTCAACTCAGAGAGTTCATTCTCCATCATCCGACGCAGCGCCTGCATCTCCTGACGCATCTCTCTTAATACCGGATCCTGGCTCCATTCTACCCGAGGTTGCTCTTGCCGATGCGTTGGTTTGGTATCCTGATAACCATTTTGCTTGGATTTTACCCGCCTGGGTTTTACAGGTTGTTCATCATCGGCGTTATTTACATAGGCGTTCCTGGCTGCGGCCGATAGGGTTGCATTATCTTCAGCCAGTGCTCGATGTGCTGGTTCGATGCTGGTTGGCTGGGTTGCTTCGAATGCGGATTCGTCATAATCAACTGCCGCAACCAACTCGATTCCACCCTGTACATTCTTGTTGGAGAGGATGACGGCATCCGCCCCCAGTGCCTCACGCACCTGGCGTAATGCTTGCCGCATGTCAGAGGCAAAAAAACGTCTTATCTTCATAGTCCGCTATCCCCGTCGGCCGCCCTGGGTCGAGCTAATGCCTGTCAACCCGCTTAATCTACTCTCCGGCTCTGTCACGACGCTACTGGTGAATACCAGTTTTGCCCTGAAGCCATTCACACCCATTAAGGGTTCATCACATTTATTGCAATAACTGTTCCAATCCTAACCGCATCTGAATAGCATACTTTTTTTGTTATTAATACAACAGGTTGAAGAGCCACGCCCTATGTGCGTACAGAACCGTTCAGCCAGAAATAGACGCCAGTCTCTTGACTCCCCATTCTGCTCCGCCAAGGTTTCGGCGCCGGCTGGAGGGATAACTTTATCCTGGTACAGAAAATTGACATAGTCAGTCACACCGAATGTTTCACCCAGTCGCTTAGATAAAAGAAACTCATTGTGACGATACCGGCGCGATCATCTCGTTTCCGGAAGCAACATTCGGGTTAAACCGTCTATACAGCATAGTTAGGGTATTTTTAATTCGAGTTTAGCTGGAAACCGCTCGAAAGTGGATTCGGGTAAATCCCAATCTAGTGGATATCCTACTGCAGGGGTCAGCCACAAAGGATAGGTTTGACAAGTAAACAGTCACCATCGGGAGATTCTAACGTCAGCAATTGCCTTGGTGACTGTTTTGACCTCAGCACCCTTGGGATAGTGGTCCAGTTGTATAATCCTGTTCGGCAGCAGGTACTTAAGCTCGAATCGGGCACCGCATGAGTCCAGGGTATAGATGAGGGCCTCAGCCTGCTCCATGTTCACCAGCTCCAATTCGCATGCTTCCCTATTAACCAACGACTCAACCGCACTTTTCAGTGCCACTCCTCTCAAATAGGTACAATGGTAGAGTCTTTGGCAGTAATCGAGATGAGACCAGCAATCGCTGTCCAACCAGGCCTGCTCTTCCGACCACCCTGTTATAACTAACTCGATCATTTAAATACCATATTCCCCATTTCATGAATTGCCGATGGTTGTGACCACCTTGATCTGTCGGTTATCAGGTATTTCATTGTAGGAGAGGATGTGCATACCTGGGGCCGCATGCTTGGCGAAACGTGCCATCCAGAGCCTGATAGGCGCGGCCACCAACAACACGCTCTCCTGCCCTTGGGCCTCCATTGCCGCAGAGGTTTCGGAAAGGGCATTTTGCAACCTTTCCGCTAGACCCGGCTCAAATCCCGCCTGTCCCTCTTCAGATGCCTGCAGGGTTCTCTGCAACAGTTGCTCCAGGCTTGGATCGAGCACAGCCACAGGTATCTCCTCGGAAGTACCTATCAATTGCTGCACGATACCCCGCGACAAGGCAACCCGGACAGAAGCCGTCAAAGCCGCCGGATCCTGGGTTCTGTGTGACTGCTCCGCCAGCGTTTCGGCGATGGTTCGGAAATCACGGATCGGTACATGCTCTGTCAGCAGATTCTGCAATATCTTTGTCACCACACTCAATGAAAGCGCTTTCGGGACCAGGTCCTCGACCAGCTTCGGCGCACTTCTACCCAACATATCCAGAAGCTGCTGTGTCTCTTCATGGCCAAGCAGCTCGTTGGCATGGGATTGCAGTATCTCGCTCAGATGAGTCGCCACGACGGTACTGGCATCCACCACGGTGTAGCCCAGGGTCTGTGCATGATCCTTCTGATCCGGGTCGATCCAAACGGCATCCAAACCAAAGGTTGGGTCCTTGGTGGCAGTCCCCTGCAATTGACCGAATACCTGTCCCGGATTGATCGCCATCTCCCGGTCGGGAAAGATATCCGCCATTGCCACGGATACACCGTTGATCGAGATACGGTAACTATTGGGACTGAGATCGAGATTATCCCGTATATGCACTGAAGGGATAAGGAATCCGATCTCCTGTGAGAGCTTGCGCCTGACTCCCTTTATACGATTCATGAGCTGTCCACCCTGATTGCGATCGACCAGCGGAATAAGACGATAGCCGACTTCGAGTCCTATCAGATCGACCGGTTGTACATCATCCCAGCTAAGCTCTTGCTGTTCCGGTTGTTCTACCGGCTCTTCCACAACCGGTTCTTCCACAGGTTTCATCTGACGTTGCCAGATCATCCATGCCCCCGCCGCCGCAGCCGACGCCAGGGTAAGGAATGCGAAATTGGGCATCCCAGGAATAATACCCATCAGAAACAGCACCGACGCAGCCACTGCCAGCGCCTTGGGACTGGTAAAGAGCTGACTGACGATCTGCCCGCCTATATCCTGGCTGCTGGCCACCCGGGTGACAATGATCGCCGCCGATGTGGAAAGCAACAGCGATGGAATTTGCGCCACCAGGCCGTCACCGATGGTCAGCAAAACATAGTTCTGTAGTGCTGTGGAGAAATCGAGGTCGTGTTGGGCCATGCCGATGGAGAGACCACCGATTATGTTGATGAAGAGGATCAGGATACCAGCAACCGCATCACCACGAACAAACTTACTGGCACCGTCCATTGCACCGTAAAAATCGGCTTCACGAGCGATATCCTCGCGCCGAGCCCGAGCCTCATCCTGATCGATAAGGCCGGAATTGAGATCGGCGTCGATTGCCATCTGTTTTCCCGGCATCGCATCCAGGGTAAAGCGTGCACTGACCTCCGAAACACGTCCCGCTCCCTTGGTCACAACCACGAAATTGATAATCACCAGGATCAGAAAGACCACCAAACCGACAGCATAGTTACCGCCGATGACAAAGGCACCAAAGGCTTCGATCACTTTACCGGCAGCATCACCACCGGTATGACCTTCCAACAGAACCACCCGGGTTGATGCCACATTGAGGGCAAGACGCAACAACGTAGCGATCAGTAGCATGCTGGGAAAGACCGAGAACTCCAGGGGACGTCGTGTGTAGACCACCACCAACATCACAACCAGAGAGAGGGTGATATTGAAGGTAAAGAACATATCGAGCGCAATCGGCGGCAATGGAATTACGATCATTGCCAACAACATCACCAACACCAGCGGTGCACCCAAACCGCGAGCACCTACTTGCTTTACATTGCTAAGAATTGCTGTGGGAATTGTTGTGGCGTCCATTGTTAGGCCTCTGGTGGGTTCTTAGTCATTCGTGCTGGTACTCCTGCGGTATCGACAGGTCACGCGGCAGCTCCGGATACTCGCCACCCTCGGTGCGATAGGCCCTGAGCTGGAAGACGTAGGCCAGCAGTCGAGCGACTGCGAGATAGAGCCCGGCAGGAATAAAGGCATTCAGTTCAGTATGGAAATAGATGGCACGTGCAAGCATTGGCGACTCCACCACCGGCACCTTGGCCTCAGCACCGACTTCACGAATCGTCTGTGCAACCAGGTCAGCGCCTTTGGCCAACAGTTTTGGCGCATGCATGGTTTGCGGGTCATATTTCAGTGCCACTGCATAGTGAGTCGGGTTGGTGACGATGACATCGGCCTGGGGCACCTCCTGCATCATGCGTTTTTGCGCCATCTCTCGTTGCATTTGCCGGATCCGGCTCTTTACCTCGGGTTTGCCTTCTGTATCCTTCAGTTCGTCACGCACCTCCTGACGCGTCATCTTCAGTTGGCGTTTGTGATCCCATAGCTGAAACGGCACATCGATCGCGGCGATAAGAATCAAGGTTGATGTCATGAGAATCACCGACCAGCCGATCAATCCGTTCAATTTTTCCATTGCCTGGGGCAGCTCCATGCCGTGCAAAGCGAGGAATTTATCCAGCGACACCCAGAGTAGAAATACCGTTACACCGCCGATGAAAATAAACTTGGCCATGGCTTTCAGCATCTCTACCAGCCCACGTACCGAAAAGGTGCGCTTCATGCCTTTCAACAGACTCAACTTACTCAGTTTTGGCGCCAGTGCCTCACTGCTGATAGAGAACCCACCCAGGGCGACAGAACTTAAGATTGCCGCCACTACCACTGCCAGAAAAAAAGGCACCAAAGTAATCATCGCCTGTAAGAATCGCTCACCCAACTGAATCAGCATGGCATTGATATCGAAGATCTGCTCCCGGGTCAGGACAAAGCTCTGGCTCATCATCTCCGACAGACCAT
>JASFJX010000083.1:0-9549 GCA_050119385.1 Candidatus Thiodiazotropha sp.
CATGGATGCCGCGTAAGCCCCGTCAGCACAGGGATGTGCTGTTGGGGCGTCGGAGAAAGATAACCGTCTGGCGCCGAAGGGTAGAAAAGAACCCCTCATATCTGGACGGGCACTAGCTAGTTCAATGGACGTTGGCAGGCGCCGAGGCGCACAAAAGATGCCTTATTTCTGGATGGGTACTGGCTAGTATGAAGCACCACACTAGTGCAGGCTAACATGTATCCAATTGTCTCTGCTGGAATAAATTTTCGTCCTGACCTGGGGTGCGGCATGCCGCACCCTACCAGTGTTTGTATAGATGGGAGCGCCAACGCTACTCCTCGATCCACTTCTGCAAGGCTTCGATAAGTCCCTTCGCTTGATCCTTGCTGGAGATGTTGAATTTGCTCTTTTGCGTATATTCACCGCTGCGTTTCTGGTACCGGCGAATAGTATATTTGTCAGCGCCGTACTGTTGCTTGGCTCTGTCCCAATCCTGATAACGGAATATGATGGTTGTCCATGCCCCCTTGGAGAGTACGACTTTATCCAGTTCTTTGACGACGTCGATGCCGTCTTCCGAGTAGGTGACACTCAGTTCTTCAGGTGTTGATGCCATTTGAATTACTGTTCCTAAGTTTTTTGGTTAATAACTTTGCTCAAGGCGAATCACTCGCGCCGAACTGCCTTAAAATTCTTTCAATATCCCGGTTTTTTCGTGAGATGGCTAGTGCCAACGGGGTCATCCCCGCCTGGTTGCGAATTTCGAGACTGGCACCGCGGTTGATTAGGTACTTGGCTACAACCCGCTGATCATTGAGTATCGCCGAATGGAGGGGAGTGTTGCCATCTGCATCGATATTATCAAGGCTTGCGCCTTGGCGTAACAGGAACCTAATCACATCCCGATCGGCGCTGCCCAGCCTGGCGGTCTCATGCAGGGCGGCGTTCGGATCGAGTTTTGCGCCGCTCTTGAAAAGATATTCGGCAACGATTGTATTGCGCGCAATCAATGCTTTAAGCAATGGGGTATGACCTTGAGAATCGGTAACCTCGAGATCAGCACCGTTTTTGACCAGGATCTTGCACATCACCAGGCTGCCTTTCGCCGCCGCAACATGCAGTGGTGCCAGTCCCGCCTGGCCCGGTTTGTTGATATCGGCGTTCCAATGGATATTGCGTTCCAACTGGTCGATATCGCCGATCTGGACTGCGCGTGCGAGGGTGATTGTCGGCTCGCTGGGCTGACTACAGCCGATGAGCATGAAAAGGCAGGCGAGGCAAAGGATGTTAAATATGTTAGACATAGTAGAGGATAGTAAATCGTTATCTATCGCAGCTGCAAGCACGGGCTGTCAATGATTGGCCTGATAGCGTCTACGTGATAGGGTTTAACCGCCATGATAACAAAATTGATCCTTACCCTTACGGTGATAGCCATTGCCTGGTTGGTGGTTAGAAACAGACAGCAACGCGTAGAGGCCATCACCCATGATAAGCAGCCAGGGATTGTTGCAAAGAGGGGTGGAAATCCCATGTTTCGATGGGGGGCATATACGCTGCTGGCCATGCTGTTATTGGGCAGCGGGGCTTATCTTTTTGAGCAATGGCAGGATTATTCCCGGGTAGTCACAGTCATCGTGGTTGATACCCAATCCGGAAGAAGTGTGAGTTACCAGGCGCGTCGAGGTGACATCGACGAGCGCCGCTTTGTCACTCTGGATGGCAGGGAAGTCAGCGTAGCCAACAATGAACGCATCGAACTGGAGTCGGCTTCCCGGCCCTGAGACAAACTCCAGATATTTTTTCATCTGCCGATACAGAGCCAGAAGCCGCATGATAGATGGCCCTAGTCGACTATTCGCTTGTGGTGTGGCTGAGAGTTACCGAATTTACCGAGCGGCCCACTAGTGTTAGTTCAGAAACCACATGAACCAGGGTAGACGCCTGACGGTTGTCTTTCGTAGTAGTAGCGGCATGGATGCCGCGCAAACTCCGTCAGCAGAGGGATGCGCACGAAGATAGTGATGCTGTTGGGCGTTGGAGAAAGATAAGCGTCGGGCGCCTAGGATTAGATAAAGATTCGTTATTTCTATAGGCAACCCCGCTGGGTTTCTGTTGGCTTCGAGCAATTAACGAAATTCGGTAATCGGCGAGTAGACAGCTTCACATGACATTCTCCCATCGCGTCATCAAGCAGTGCTATACCATGCAGGGTTCTACCCGTTATACGGGAATGAAACAAGCGGTATACAATCTGCTGGAAAATCCCCGGGCACCGATCCGCCCCTATTTCGATATCTTTATGATTTTGCTTGTTCTGACCACGGTGTGGGTGCTGATTTACGATGTAAAGCATGACCTGGGCAAGTTTGGTGATATATTCGAGATGATTGCGGTTGGGGTATTTATCATCGAATATCTGCTGCGCTTCTGGATCTTCAATGACAGTCACAAGGTCATCCTCGAGCGTTACGAACGAGCTGAGTTCATCAATGAGCCGTTCCAGGTCAGCCCTGCCCTTTGGCGGGCGTTTGTGGAAAAAATGCGCTATATGATCCAGCCCCTGGCGATTATCGATCTGTTGGCGATCATTCCAAGCTATCGGCCTTTACGCTTCTTGCGCATCTTTTTGCTGTTTCGTCTCTTCAAGCTGTTCCGCTATACCCGCAGCATCAGTGAATTCGTCAAGGTGCTCTCCGAGAAGCGAATCGAACTGGTGACACTGTTCATTTTTATGGCCTTCATCACCTTTACCGCGGCCACCGCCATATTCTTCTTTGAGGGCGATCAACAGGGCGCCGAGATAACAGGATTTTTTGACAGTATCTATTGGGCCCTGGTCACTATGTCGACGGTTGGTTATGGCGACATTACACCGAACACGACTGAAGGGCGGGTTATCACTCTGGTGCTGATCATCGCCGGACTTGGGGTGATCTCGTTTTTTACCTCTATCATCGTTTCTGCCTTTGGTGAGAAGATCGACGAGATTCGTAACCATCGGATCTATTCCGAGGTGGAACGTAAACGCATCGACACTCTGATTTGCGGTTTCGGGCGGGTAGGGCAGGTGGTTGCGGAGCGTATGGCAGGGAATAAGCGCTCCTTTATCGTGGTCGACCCGCTGGAAGAGAATGTGCATATTGCCAAAAAGCGTGGCTACTTGGCGGTGATTGGAAATGGTGAAGATACCGAACTGTTAACGAGTCTGGGCATCGAAAAGCGAGTCAAGCGTTTGTTATGTCTTACCGCAGATGATGTGATCAATGTCTATATCACTCTCTCTGCAAAACAGTTGAATCCGCATATCGAAATAATCTCCCGTGCCAACCACCGGGAGAATATTTCCAAACTCTACCGTGCCGGTGCCGACTATTGTGTCGCGCCCAATCAGGTTTTCGGCCTGATTGCCGCCGAGTATGCCGGGCAGCCGGTCGCTTTCGAGGCCATTTATGGGCTCATGAGCGGCCAATCCCCGGAGGGGATTGAAGCGGTGCGTATCAAGCAGGATAGCGGGCTGGTTGGGCGATGCATGGATAGCATCGATTTCAGGCAGCGTAAACTAACCCCATTTGGTGTCATTCGCGAAGAGGCTGGCGGTGTAGCTGAAGAGCATGCCTACTACGACCTGAAAGGGCGTTGTTTCTTCTTTAATCCTAAACACAACTTCGTTCTTAAAAAGGATGATCTGCTGGTATTCATGGGACACGAATACAGCGTGGTTCACTTCCGCGATTGTCTCGAAAGGGGGAGTGTCTGATGAGCCGGCTCGATACTCTGATATTCGGTTGCAGCGCTCTGGGTCACGAGGTTGCCATGCAGCTGGCTGAGCGTGGCATCGAGGCCTATCTCTATAGTAACGACCTGGATGAGGTCGGGGCGTTGCTGGCAAAGGGTATGCAGGCAGCCATGATCGATTTCAAGAATGATGACAAGCTGAGAGAAATCGGTATTGGCAGATGGGTTGAGACAATCTTCTGCCTTTTCCCCCAAGAACCGAATAATCTCTTTCTCACTCTGTCAGCAAGGTCTATCGATCCGAATCTCAAGATCGTCTGTGTCTGTGAGTCGGCGGCTTCCGGGAAACGCTTAAAGGCGGCGGGAGCGACAAAAGTGATCGATCCCTATGAGATCAGTGGTCACCGGGTGCATGAGCGTATCGCCCGACCCTATCTGGTTGAGATGCTTGAAAGCTCGCTTTTCGGCAAACATATCGATATTGCCGAGATCGAAATGCCGCTAGACTCCAGATTGTCCGGCGTGGCGCTCAATGACCTGCAGCTGGAAAAACAGTTCAATCTGATTATTACCGGGGTGGTTGACCTTGAGTTGGGGAATCAACTGATATTTGCCAACAGTGGTGTATCACATCGTTTGCACCCCGGGGATATCTTGGTCGTCATAGGACCTGGTGAAGAGATTTCCCGCCTCAAGCAGGCCATTTCCGACGATTTATTGGAACCCCCGCCAAACCCCATGGATCTATAGAATTACGCCGCTACAATCAGCAATCGAGATATCGATAGATTGTTGGGAGAAGTTGCCGGTTTTATCAGGCAGGGGCGCTTGCCAGGATGTGCATAATAGGATCTGTGGATGCATTGCCTGCCTGGGCTCTGGCTGCTGACTCTGGTGTCGTCACTATTTGCTGCACTGTGCTTTCGACGAGTGAACGGGCCTGTTCAGGTGTTTGTAGGGTATTATTCGAGGTCTCAACACGATTGTTCTCGATATCGAAGAGTTTACGGGCCTGATCGACCTCAACGGTTGGGCTGTTTGCTTGCGTTTCCTGGGTTTGCTGTGTGGTTGAGGGTGCCGATGTCTCAGCTGTTTTCTGACTGCTATGTGACCGGCCCGACTGATCTGTCGATGTGTTGATGGCTTTGTCACTACTGACTGGACTGATCATGATACTGGCTCCTCTAGAGACAAAAAATTGACGCGTTCAGCTTCGATTAAGGGTTTATAAGTCAAAATGCTAGAAACGTGCCAACAGACAACTACGGAGTATAGCCAAGTGGAGATAGCTAAGGGGATTATTAAGATGATTATGCGAATTCAAGCCCTAATCCTGCTTGGGGGTCTGATGCTTGCCGGATCTTCAGTGGCTGCAAAGGCGCCGGTGCTTGGGGAGCATCTGGAATACACATTGAAATTTCGCGGCCTGGTGACAGGTTTCGTGGAACTGGACATCGCGAAAATGACCATGGCGGTGGAGCGGCAGATGGGGCAGGTCGACGACAATCCGACCTACATCACCAATCTACAGCTAACCACGGAGCCCTATCGTAAGGCGGAGATGCTCTATCCCTTGAGATTGAGCTACCGCAGCTGGTTGGATGCAAGCAAACTGTATCCGCTTGTGGCAGTGAAATCCCTCAAAACAAAGAAGCGGAAAGAGGCGTTGTTGTGGTTCGATCATATCCAAGGTGAGGCCTACAACTACGCATCCGCCGAGTCGGACAGTAAAGCGAGCGGCAAGCCTCCGCAAAGTTTGCAACAGATTACCCAACTACCGGATGAGCAGTGGGAGAGATTGTTCCAGACCCATCGTGTAGCCTTTAGCGGGATTGAGGCATTGGATTACATCAGTTTTCTGCATCGTCTTCGCAGTATGCCGCTGAAGTCCGGTGAGCAGATCGATTTCTCCACCTTCAATGGGAAGGAGTTCAATTCATATCATGTCAAGGTCGATCGGGAACGGCTGGTGCGAGCCGGATGGAACCGGCCCGCCTTCAAGGTTCGATTGTGGGAAGTGGATCCTAAGAACGGCAAAAGGGGAGACAGGGTAGACCTCTGGTTGAGTGACGACGATGATCGCCTGTTACTGCGCTTCTATGCGGAGCGTACCATTGGTGCCATGGAAGGGATACTTGAGACCGGTCGTCCCCTTGACGGTGCGGACGACGGCTTATCTGAAGCGACCCGATCCTCCCTCGAAACCTATCTCGGTTTTTAGTTAATCCGAGGGTTTCACCTGGGGACGCGACGCAACCGGATGAAGGATTCGGGTTAATCGTCTGCAATCTTGTATTTTGCCTTACCTTGGGGAGCTTTCTTTTCAGAGCCTTGGGATAACTCCTGCTCTGGTTTGACCACATTCAAGTGGTCGATATTTGGAATAGGCGCAGGTTCAACAGGTTTCCGGCAATCTTCCAAGCTTCCCTGGTTGGCGGGAGTCATACTCAAGTCTGCTATGTCGATATCAGGCGCTTCAGGCAGTGACGCTTCAATCAAGGTCACGCCCGGTCGATCCAGTTCCAATGCGGAGGTATCAATTGTGAGGGGCTCTGGTTCCGGGGATTCATCGAGGGTGCTACCGGGTTTCTCCATATCCAGGGAACTGATATCGGGTATCTCTGCGGGTTCCACTGAGGGCGCACAGTCGCTCAAATCGAATCCCTGCGCCGATGAGAGATCGTATTCCGGTACTGTAATCGGGGTGACATTGGCATTCGCCATTGGCTCCATGGGGCCATCCACAAAGGTCAGATCATTGCTAACCTGCCGGGAAACGGCTGCGGCAATCCCTGCCTGCTTTCTCGGGCGGCTTGGTTGAACCGGTTTTGGTGTGGGAGGAGGGTCGCCGGCGGGTACGATATCCACCAAACCACCGGCATCGCGAAAGGTGACGCGAAATTTTACCGCCCGATCCATTTCTATTCCCTTTTTTATCGGAATCGGTTTGCCACTGAAAAGGCGATCAAGTTTCTCTCCTTGCAGGTTGAAAATAGCACCGATTTTGCGTTTTACTTCAGCCGGGTCACTATCCTTGATAATGGCGCCGGAGAAATAGACATCATAAAATTCGCCACTCATGGCTGAGTATCTCCCTGATTTTGTTGGTTATTCCAGGACCGGTTATTAATGCTGTAGACATCTTTAACCTTAAGAAAGGGTATCGTCAGCATTCCCGTGAGTCGGATCGTTATTTTAGGATCTTGCAGGGATATGATGCCAATATCCATACCTTGTTGTCCAAGTCGGGGTTGTTGGCGATAGGTACCCATCAAACGATCCCAGAGGGAAAGGTTGAAACCGAAATTACTGTTTGCCTCCTCCGGTTCCACTGAGTGGTGTACTCGATGCATATCCGGGGTAACGACAAACCAGCGTAGCAGTCTGTCAAGGCGAGGCGGTAGACTGATGTTGGCGTGATTGAACATCGCCATGCCGTTAAGCAATACCTCGAATATCACCACGGCGACTACCGGTGGGCCCAAGGCGGCTATGGTTGCGATCTTGATCAGCATCGAAAGAACGATCTCAATAGGATGAAAGCGCGCTCCGGTGGTCAGGTCATAATCCGGATCGGCGTGATGTACCCGGTGCAGGCGCCAGAGCATCGGTATCGCGTGAACCATTACATGCTGTAGATAGATCACCATATCCATGATGACTACCGCGATGATTATAGCGAGCCAGGCGGGGAATGAGATCAGGTTCAATACTCCCCAACCGGCCTGTGCGGTGAACGCCGCCATTCCTACCGCTGCGGCTGGAAACAACAGACGCAACACCAGGGTGTTCAATATGACGATGGTGATATTGCCAACCCAACGTTGAGAGCGGGTAAAACGCAATTTGCGGCATGGTGAAGCGATTTCCCACAGCGCCATTATGGAAAAGACAGCGAAAAAGGCCGTTAACCGGATGGGCAATTCATGATCGATAATAAAGTCAGACATATAGGGTATACGTGAGGCCAGGGCAATTATTGATTTATTACAAGTTTAACCGAAAAGATTGCATGCAACCTTTTTAAACCGAATGTTTCACCCAGCCGCATATAAAAACGGTTCTTCTTCTCGTTCCCACGCTCCAGCGAGGGAACGAGATACATACATGATGATTCGATGCACGCTCCCGGATGAAACATTCGGATTAATAGACATTTTATTGTATAGATTATTCCCTGATGGGATATGGCGGCGTCTATAATTGTGGATATAGCATAGAATTAACAGTCAGACCTGCTCTAAACCCAAGGCAGTATTCAATATAATATGTTTGAGAAAGATCCTCGCACCTTCTCGCCCGAATACAAGAATCTGTCGCCAGAGCAGAAGGCAATGGTCAAGCTTGAAATTACCTTGACCAACTTCTTCAAATCCTTCGATAAAAGCCTGTCTCGTTGGGAGCGGATGATCTATCCCATGCTGGTGGTGGTTGGTGTGCTCGGACTGTCCGGATTCTACCTCATCTACAACGTCACAACCGATATGCGTACGTTGACGCAACAGGTGGATCCGCGTATGGAAGAACATCTGGAGTCGATGTCGACGCATATGGGTGTCTTGAGCAATAACATCCAGACCATGACCCAAAATATCACCGTTCTGGTAGATAAGATTGACAGCATGGAGCAGCATATCGCCAGAATGGACGGCAATATCGGCGCCCTGGCGGTCGACGTGGGAAATATGAAACAGAACCTGGGGCAGATGACAGTAAATATCACCGATATGAATCAGGCTATGCGTGCCATGACGGTAAATACCGGTTATATGAGTCGTGACATCAATCAGATGGGACGCCCCATGGATTTCATGAACTCATTCGCCCCATGGTAACATTGTATTGCTGATTTATCCGTTCAGGCGTTCCCTTTATCTTTCATCCCAATGCCCTGTTGAGCGGCAAAGTCGAGCATACGCTGGATTGGGACGACCGCCTTTGCCCTGACGGCCTCATCGATATGGATTTCATTTTCGCCCGATTCGAGCACCTGCTCCAGGTTCTGCAGTGAGTTCATACCCATCCAAGGGCAGTGGGCACAACTGACACAGGTGGCCCCTTCGCCGGCGGTGGGGGCCTCGATGAGGACCTTATGCGGCGCCATCTGCTGCATCTTGTAAAAAATACCGCCATCGGTGGCTACGATAAACTCTTGATTGTCCATCTCCGATACGGCCTTGATCAATGCAGTCGTGGAGCCGATTACATCGGCCTGCTTAATCACGTTTTCGGGTGATTCCGGATGAACCAAAACCGCTGCATCCGGGTGCAGGCGACGTGTACGCTCCAGGGCCACCGCCTTGAATTCTTCATGAACGACGCATGAGCCGGGCCACATCAGCATCTGCGCACCGGTAATCCGTTGTACATAACTACCCAGGTGCCGGTCTGGCCCCCATAAAATCTTCTTGCCCTGTTCAGCCAGGTGCTTGACGATCGGTAAGGCAATGCCGGAGGTGACCACCCAGTCGGAACGGGCCTTTACTTCGGCACTGGTGTTGGCGTAGACAACTACCGTATGGTCGGGATGAGCGTCACAGAAGGCGGTGAACTGATCCGCCGGGCAACCCTCATCCAGGGAACAGGTGGCGTTGAGGTCCGGCATGATGACCCGTTTTTCCGGATTCAGGATTTTCGATGTCTCACCCATGAACCGGACACCGCAAACGACCAGGGTATCTGCGGATTGAGCGGCGCCAAATCGCGCCATCTCCAAGGAGTCAGCCACACAACCACCAGTCTCTTCAGCGAGGGCCTGTAGTTCGGCATCAGTGTAGTAATGGGCCACCATTACTGCGTTCAGCTGTTTCAGTTTACGGCTGATTTTAG